>JBIIHZ010000192.1:0-4872 GCA_044235265.1 Candidatus Sericytochromatia bacterium | reverse complement strand
CTCCGTGGTCGTCATATCGAGGACCCGGGCAGCTTCGCCCGGATGCGGGGTCCAGACGGTCGCGGCCTCGACCGCCTCGATCGGCGCGATGGCCCCCCCGTCCACCACGCGGGGGGCTCCGGGACGGGCTATGAGCGATTGCCACGGGGGCTCCCGACCCGATCCGGCCACCGTGCCGGGGCCGAGAACCATGGCATCCGCTCGGGACCACCAGGCGGCCAGCTCGGACCCGGGGTCCGCGTCTAGGGAGTCCAGCGGGAGCACGATGGCCTCGGGGACCATCCCGGCCACGCAGTCACGGATCGCCCGGGGCACGGCGATTGCCACCAGTCCCGCTCCGGCCCGCAGGGCAGCGAGACCCGCCAGAGCAGGCGCCCCCGCCATCGAGGGCGATCCTCCCACGACCAGAACGGTTCCCGCCGAACCCTTGTGCAGCCAGGGGGGCCTCGCCACGGGGGGGGCCGGTCGGATCAGTCGAGGCTGGAGGAGGTGCGGCATAAGGCGTTCCAGCCCCAGATCGATGCGCCCCACCCGGCCGAGGTAGGGCCGAGCGAGATCCGAGACATGCCCTCGCTTGTACATCCCGGTGGCGAGCGTGTGGGTGGCCCGGACGGTGGTCGGCGACGGGACTCCCGTGTCGAGATCCAGCCCCGAGGGCGCATCGAGGCTCAGGACCGGCCCGCTCGCCGCGGCCTGCAGGGCCTCGATCCATGCGACGGTCTCCTGCCGGAGATCCCCGTGGATGCCGGCTCCCAGCAGGCCATCGACGATCGCGGCGCCTGGTTCCGGTGCCCAGGCTGCAGGTGAGGTCACCCGTCGGGCACCCGCCGTGAGGGCCCAGCCGAGCTGGCGCGCGGCCAGGGAGGCCGGGGCAGGCTCGAGTGCCGCGATCTCGGTATCGATTCCGGATGCCGCCATGAGACGGGCCATCGCCAGCGCATCGGCACCGTTGTGACCGCGACCCGCCACGATCCGGACCTTCCTGACCCGGAGCCCACGCAGCCAGCGGGCAGCCGTCACGGCGACCCGCTCCATGAGCAGTTCCGGGGGCAGGCCCGCCGCGAACCAGGCGGACTCGGCTTCCCGAGTCTCGGCCGTCGTGGCGACCACGCGGGACGGGCGCATCACCCACCTCCTGACATCGTGGCGGAATGGCGGCTGCCGAAGGTGCGCCGTTCCAGATGGATGCCCAGCGCGATCGCCAGCCAGCCGAGCAGGCTCGCGGGAAGGAGCACGTGCCAGAGGAGGTCCCAGCCGCGGTGTCCCGTCACCTCGAGGAACAGCCATGCCAGGCCCTTCTGCTCGCAGGCGAGCCCGAGGGCCAGCCACGCCCCGACGGTCTCGCGGCTCCAGAGCCGCTCCACCTCGGGGTTGCCGAGGCCCGAGGACCGGAACCGACGGTTGCGTCGCACGCAGCGCCACAGCGCGGCTGCCAGCATGACGACCCCCGGAAGCCCGAGTGGCCAGTACAGCAACCCGACGGGCACCAGTTGCAGCCAGAGTGCCACCGCGAACAGGCCCACCTGGTCGCTGCGCAGGCGCAGGATCCAGATCAGCAGGCCCACGCAGGGGATCGTGCAGGCGAGGTATCCGAAGACGACGGCAATCGCATCCATACGAGCGGACATGATAACCCTTCGCTCGTCCGGTGGGACCGGATTTGCCCCCGTGCTTGCGGGCCGCTACCCTGAGATGCCCCCTCGCTCCCTTTACCGGTCTCCGGACAGGAACCCGAATCCATGGCTCGACCCGTGTCGCCCTTCCGTCTCCTGTCGGTGACCTGCCTGCTGCTGGCCTCTTGTTCCGGCCGAGCAGCCGTCCGGCAGGAGTCTCCGACGCCCGTGGCATCCATCTTGCCGGCGCGCGTCCTGCCGCTTCCGGGCGGCCTCGACGACCGGTGGATGCTGCAGTCCAATACCCCCGAGCTGATCGAGGCCTCCGGTCTCGTGCTGGCGACCTGGAAGGGCCGGGGTGAGACGGCTCTCGCGTGTCTCGACCATCCCCTCACGGGCTCCATCCGCTTCTTCAGCCACCACGTGTTCTCGGACGAGGCCTATCGGCCAGGGGCACGCCGCCTGGAGCTGGCCTGGGTCGCACGTGCAGCGGGCTCCTCCTCCGTCCGGCTCCAGCTGACGTCCGGGGCCTCGTATCTCAGCCAGCCGGAGGCACCCTTCGTGAGCCTCCCCGCGCTCGTCACCGATGGGGCGGCGCAGGTTCACTCGGGACCGGGCGATCGCGTGGCGCGGGATCTACTCCTCGGCAGCGGGAATCTCGCTCCGGCGCAATGGCGGCTGGACCCCGGAGGAGCGCTGACGCTCCTCGCCACGCGCTCCGTGCCCACCGACGTCCCCATCCTTCCGGCGCGCAACGGGCGGACGACCTCGCTCGACCTCCGGTCCGACGGTCCCGTGGATCTGGCCGAGGTGGCCTGGGTGGGGGATGCGAGCGCTCCGTGTCCGGACGCCGCCACCTGGATGAAGCTGGCTCTGGAAGGTCCCGTTGTCCTTCCCCGGGAGGTGCCCGCGACCCCCGAGGAGGGGCTTCCCGGTGTCGGCTTCCGTTACGGACGCGTGGGGGGAGTCGCGCGCGGTCAGACCTGGCAGGCCAACCTCCCCGTTTACGAGGGGCAGGAGCGGCTGGCTTTTCCCATCGCCTCGGTCTGGCGGCAGCGCTTCGGCACCTCCGAGGTGCAGAGCGCTGAACTAGTGGCCCGACTTCCGGGCTCGGCCTACCGGTCCCATGGCAATTACCAGGTCGAGTACGACCTCGGGATCCCGGTCTCGAACCCTGCTCGCGTGCCCCGTACCTACCGCGTCAGCTTGCTTCGCCCGCTCGATTTCCGCAACGGGGGGTTGGTGTTCCAGGATCCCCCGCACCGCATGGTGTTCTTCCGGGGTGCCGTGGCCTGGGAGGTGTCGGATGCCTCGGGGCGCAGGTCCGGCCTGGTGCATCTCCAACTCCGGGGCGGCGAGCACGTGCCGCCTTTCCTGGAGATTTCCGTGGCGCCCGGCTCCACGGTAAGTGTCCGGGTGCGGTTGGTCATGCCTGCGGATGCGACGCCCCCCCAGGCGCTCGTCCTGGAGGCCGACGGCGCCGGGGAGCAAGCTGTCAGGTGAGGCTGCCGGTGGTATAACGTCTGCATGTCACGGGAGGGCCTGCCATGTCCAGCGTCACCGATATCACGAGCTTGCTGCAGGAATCGCGTCGGTTCGAGCCCGACCCGCTGTTCCGTGCCTCGGCCCATCTCTCGGACCTCGCGGCTTACCGCGAGATGGTCGAGCGCGCTCGCGAGAATCCCGAGGCGTACTGGGCCGATCATGCGGCCCGCGAACTCCAGTGGATGCAACCCTGGGAGCAGGTGCTCGACTGGCAACCCCCTCACGCACGCTGGTTCGTCGGGGGGAGGCTGAACGTCAGTTCCAACTGCCTCGATCGCCATCTCGAGGGCCCCAGGCGCCACAAGGCCGCGCTCGTCTGGGAAGGTGAACCCGGTGACCAGCGCACCCTGACTTACCAGCAACTGCACCGGGAAGTCTGCCGGTTTGCCGGTGCCCTGCTCGGGCTCGGAGTCCAGCTCGGCGATCGGGTGGCCATTTACATGCCCATGATCCCGGAGGCCGTCGTGGCCATGCTCGCCTGCGCGCGCATCGGGGCCATCCATTCGGTCGTGTTCGGTGGCTTCTCGTCAGAATCTCTGAAAGACCGCCTCCTCGACGCGGGGGCCAAGGTCGTGGTCACGGCCGACGGGGGCTACCGTCGGGGCAGCGTGTTTCCACTCAAGGCTCAGGTCGATCAGGCGGTGGCGTCGGCCCCGTGCGTGGAAAACGTGGTGGTCGTCCGTCGAGGCGGCAACGACGTCGAGATGACCCCTGGCCGGGACCACTGGTACCACGACCTGACGGCGGCCTCGCGCGAGGACGTCCAGCCCGTGGCCGTGGACAGCGAGCATCCGCTGTTCATCCTTTACACCTCCGGCACGACGGGCAAGCCCAAGGGCATCGTGCATACGTCGGCCGGTTACCTCCTCGGCGCCACGCTCACCTCCCGGTGGGTGTTCGACCTGCACGACACCGACCTGTACTGGTGCACGGCCGACATCGGCTGGATCACGGGCCATTCGTACGTCGTCTACGGCCCGCTCAGCAACGGGGCGACCATCTTCATGTACGAGGGGGCGCCCTCGACGCCCGCTCCGGATCGATTCTGGGACATGATCGATCGCCACGGCATCTCGATCCTGTACACGGCCCCGACCGCCATCCGTTCTTTCATCCGCTCGGGCGACGCCTGGCCGCTCCGGCATCGGATGTCCCGGCTGCGCGTCCTCGGCACCGTCGGAGAGCCGATCAACCCCGAGGCCTGGATGTGGTATCGCTCGGTCATCGGGCGGGACCGTTGCCCCATCGTGGACACGTGGTGGCAGACCGAGACCGGTTCCATCATGGTCGCGCCGCTACCGGGCCTGACCACGACCAAGCCTGGCACCGCCACGCTCCCCTTGCCGGGAATCGACGTCGAGGTCGTCGACCGGGACGGGCGCCCCGTCGAGGCTGGGCAGGGGGGGCTGCTGGTGATCCGGAAGCCCTGGCCGTCCATGCTACGGGGCATCTGGGGCGACCCCGAGCGCTTCACGAAGACCTACTGGAGCGAGATCCCGGGCGTCTACTTCACCGGGGACGGGGCGCGGCGGGATGAAGACGGCTATTTCTGGATCATGGGACGGGTCGACGACGTCATCAACGTCTCGGGGCACCGGCTGGGCACCATGGAGATCGAGAGCGCGCTCGTGAGTCATCCGGCCGTCGCCGAGGCGGCCGTCGTTGGTCGGCCGGACGAGCTCAAGGGGACGGCCGTCTGCGCGTTCGTCACGGT
>JBIIHZ010000191.1:0-4884 GCA_044235265.1 Candidatus Sericytochromatia bacterium | reverse complement strand
CGGGAACTCCTGTCAGGTGATCGGGGGCCTTTTCCCGGATCATGCCCGGATGGCGCTCCTTTTGAAGCGTGCCCGTGCCCGGGAGGCCGAACCCCTTGCATCCGGATGGAAGAAGGGCCGCCGGGGTATCCCCGGCGGCCTTTTCGTGCGGTTGCATGTCGGCCTGTTCGATGCTCTTGGCTCCCCGCGGGGCCTTCCGGGCTTTTTCAGGTCCTCAGCTTCCGGCTGACGAGAGACATGTCGGCGCATCTCCCGTGCCATTGAAGGCTCCGGTTGTTTGCAAACCGATAAATGTCGATGAAACGCTTGTCAGGCCGTCGTTCCGGGGGCTCAGGGTTCCGGATGTGCCGTCCGGGGCCCCGAGGCCGAGAGTTGGGGGAGCAGGCGTGCCTGGGCCGGCACCTCGCCCGTCAGGCTCTCCAGGAAGGCCGCGATGTCCGCCGTCTCTTGCCTGTCGAGATTGACCCCGAGCTGGGTCTCGCCCATCACGTGGATGGCCTCCTGCAGGTCCCAGACCTTCCCGTCATGGAAGTAGGGGGCCGTCATGGCGACGTTCCGGAGCGAGGGCACCTTGAAGACGTTCCGGTCGGACTCGTTCCCCGTGACCTTGAAGCGGCCGGGATCGCCCTCGTGGGCATAGGGTTTCACCAGACCGAACTTCATGTACATCGAGCCGCCCACGGCCAGACCCTGGTGGCAGGAGATGCAGCCTTTGCCCATGAAGGTCTGGAGGCCCTTGACCTGCCGTGCCGTCAGGGCACGGTCGTCGCCCTGCAGGAAGCGGTCGAAGGGCGCGGGCGTGACGAGGGTGTCCTCGAAGGTGGCGATCGCCTCGGCGATGTGGTCGTAGGTGACGGGGTTGGCCTGTCCCGGGAACGCGGCCTCGAAGTCTTTCTGGTAGCCGGGAATCGACTTGATCTTGGCCACGGCTGCCGCGGCGTCGGGGAGGGCCATCTCGCCGGGGTTCAGGATCGGCCCCTTGGCCTGGGCCGCCAGATCCTTCGCTCGTCCGTCCCAGAACTGGGCCACGTGGTAGCGGGCGTTCAGGACCGTCGGGGCATTGCGATCACCCACCTGGAAGTTGTGTCCCAGCGAGGTCGGCCGGCCATCCACCCCGTACGTGGCGAGGTTGTGGCAGGAATTGCAGCTGATCGCCCCGCTCTTCGAGAGTCGGGGCTCGTGAAAGAGTTTCCGACCCAGCTCGACCTTGGCCCGGGGGCCGGGGGCGGTGGCCGCCAGGGGCTTGAACAGCGCGAGTGCCTGGGCCCGGACGTCGGATGCCGCGGCACGTGCGACGCCGATGCCCGAGGCTCCGGCGAGGACGAAGCCGAGGGCGAGGGCTCCCGTGAGGCGTACGAGTTTAGACATGGTCTACCTCCAGATCTGGTGATGCCGACGTTGTACCCCAGATCGCCCGGGCCATCAACATGGCCAGGTCGTGCGGACGCAGGTCCAGTGGAACTTCCGAGGCCCCGGCTCAGGGCCAGGGATGCTTCGGATAGCGTCGCCGGAGCTCTTTCTTGACCTCGGGGTAGGTGTCGCGCCAGAAGCGCGACATGTCGGAGGTCTTCTGCACCGTCCGGTAGTTGGGGGCCAGGATGTCGAACACGACCGGCACGCGCCCCTCGTACAGGGCGAGCGTGCCCTCGAGGCCCAGCAGGTCACCGAGGCGGGCGCTGACCTCGGGGGGGCCATCGTCCGGGTAGGTCACCCGGGCTCGTCTCCCCCCGGGAAGCGGCCAGTGACGGGGCGCCGCTCGTTCGAGGCGATCCGTCTTGGCCCAGCCCAGGAAGCCTTTCAGGATCTCCACGAGCGTCGCGGGTTCGAGGTCTTGCCAGCCCGTACGACCCGCCGCGGCTTCCAGGCAGAGCAGTTCGAGGTCGTCGGCATCCAGCGCGGGATAACCGTCTTCCGGCCAGACGGCTTGCGCGAGGCGGATGCGTCGGATCCACTGGACGACCTCGTCGTCCTCGAGGGCCTCCAGGCGGGCCTCCCCCGAGAGGGTGCGCGCGACCAGTTCGGCCTCGAGCGCCTGGCGGTCCCACCGGTCCGGGGGCACGGTCTCTCGCGCGATCACGACATCGTTCAGGCGTACCTCGCGTTCCTGCAGGACGCGTGCGCGCGCGGGATCCCAGCGCGTCAGCAAGGTCTCGGTGCGCGCTCCCTCGACGAGGTGCGGCTGGACCGGCAGGAACCGCCGGATCTGGACCTGACGCCGCGCTCCGCCGCGGACTTCCTGCACGTCGAGGGCCAGCAGCAGGCCGGGGGCCTCGCCCATGAGCCGCGTGGCCAGCATGCCGTGCGTGCCGTCGGGCAGGGCGTAGGCGCGCTCCTGCCGGACGCCCAGGCGGTGGGCGAGCCCCGACATCCAGGCCCGCGTGACGGCCTCGCGCCGGGCGATCGCCTCGGGTGCGTCGGGGGGGAAGGAGGCGATCGCCACCTCGCGATCGCCCTCTGAAGGCCGCACCAGGCGCAGGAGCTGCCGGTAGGTCTCGCGCACCTCGCGGGGCCAGGCCCGATCGTCGGGCTTCGAAGCCAGCTCGAGCCCCACCTCCAGCAGATCGCCCTGCAGGCGCTCCTCCCGTGCCTCCGTGCCTTCCAGGAGCGCGATCATGGCGGCCGTCACCGTCGCCTGACCCGCCTTGCGGGCCGCGAGCAGCACGCGCCCCAGGATCGGTGGGAGCGGCCATTCGAGCAGCCGGCGACCCGTGTCGGTCAGACCCCCGCCGGCCTCGAGGGCGCCCAGGGTCACGAGGCGCTCGTGGGCCAGTTGCCATCGATCGGGCGGCGGGGCCTCGAACCAGGTGGGCTCGAAACCCAGATGGGCCACGGCGAGGGCCAGCCGGGTCGGGTCGAGGCGCGCGATCTCGGGGGCCGGATGGTCGGCCATGCTGGTCTCGAGCGTCCGGTCCCAGAGGCGCAGGCAGCGCCCGGGGCCCAGGCGCCCGGCCCGGCCCGCGCGCTGCGTGGCACTCGCGCGGCTCACGAGCCCCAGTTCCAGGACGTCGAGGTCCCGGCCCGCATCGTGCCGCCCCTCCCGGACGAGCCCGGAGTCCACCACGGCGACGATCCCGGGCAGGGTCAGCGAGGTCTCGGCGACGTTCGTTGCGAGGACGATGCAGCGACCACGCGCGGGCGCCTCGATCGTCGCGAGCTGGTCGGCCAGGGGCATCGCGCCGTGCAGGGCATGCAGGTCGAGGCCGCGGTCCCGGGCCCAGGAACCCAGGACGTCCATGGTCCGGGCGATCTCGCGCTGGCCAGGCAGGAACACCAGCACCGAGCCATCCGCGAGCTCGGACCAGACGTGCCGCACGCCGCGCGCCGCCTGGTCCCAGACGGGTTCGTGCGGGTGGGGGACCTGGTGGGCGATCGCCACGGGGTGCAGGGTCGTCTCGACCTCGAGTACCGGGGCGTCATCGAGGTACCGGGCGATCGCCCCGTGCTCGAGCGTCGCCGACATGACGACCAGCTCCAGGTCGGGGCGCGTCGTCCGCCGCAGGTGGCGGAGCCAGGCCAGGACGGCGTCCGCGTCCAGGGAGCGCTCGTGGAACTCGTCGAGCACGACTCCCCGCAGGCCCGGCAGGTGGGGTTCGCGCAGCAGGCGCTGCCAGAACGTGCCCGTCGTCTCGAACGTCAGCCGGGTCCGGGGCGAGACGACCTGCTCGAACCGCACGCGGAAGCCGACCGTCTCCCCGAGCGCCTCACCAGCTTCCCGGGCCACATGTTTCGCGAGCGCCCGGGCTGCCAGGCGCCGGGGCTGCAGGACCACCCAGGACCCGCCGCGCGCGACCAGGGCGGGCGGCACGCGGGTCGATTTGCCCGTGCCGGGCGGAGCCACCAGGACCAGGCTCCCCGAGTGCCCGAGGTGATCGGCGATCGCCTCGAGGTGGGTATCGACGGGCAGGTCAACGCGAGCGGACATGCGCCGGGAGGCTCAGCCCCGCAGCAGGGGCGTGAACTTCTGGCGGAACTTCGCGACCTTGGGGGCGACGACCACGCGGCAGTAGCCCTGCGAGGGATTCCGGGCGAAGTATTCCTGGTGGTACTCCTCGGCTTCGTAGAAGGTCGGTGCCGGCTGGACCTGGGTCACGAAGCGTCCGGGCCACAGGCCCGCCCCCTGGAGTTCGGTGATGACGGCCCGGGCCACGGCCGCCTGGGCGTCCGAGTGCGTGAACACGACGGAGCGGTACTGGGTGCCGATGTCGTTACCCTGCCGGTTCAGCGTCGTCGGATCGTGGATGGTGAAGAAGACCTCGAGTAACTGCCGGTACGTGATGACCGCCGGGTCGAAGGAGATCCGGATGACCTCGGCATGGCCCGTGTCGCCGTTGCAGACTTCCTTGTAAGTCGGGTTCGGCTTCGGGCCGCCCGCATAGCCCGAACGGACGTCCAGGACGCCCTTCAGCTGGTCGTAAACGGCCTCCAGGCACCAGAAACAGCCCCCTCCCAGGGTGGCGATTTCACGCGTCGACATCGAGTTCCTCGTTTCCAGGCCCCGGGCGGGCAGCAGCGCCCTCCCGCGGAGCGCCTCGATTCCAGGCTACCACGCGGCCTCCCGCGAAGGCCGGGGGAGCTCAGGTCAGTCGGATGCTCTTGCCGTCCCAGCGGAGGGTCTCGCCATCTCGCAAGAACACGGCCGTGATGTGCTTCCCCGAATCCATCCACAGGTCGTACCGCATGCCCTCGTTCACGGGGGTGGCGGTGATGTGCCGGAGACGCGAGGTCGGGCCAGTTCCTTCGCGGTAGACGAGCTGGCCCGCTTCTCGCGAGATCGTCGCGCCGAAGCCGGGTGCCCACACCTCGAGTACCTCCGACCTCCGGGTCACGCGCACGGGCAGGGGCACGAAACCCAGGGCGAGCCAGCCGCCTCCATCGGGGAATTCC
>JBIIHZ010000190.1:0-4895 GCA_044235265.1 Candidatus Sericytochromatia bacterium | reverse complement strand
CTTCGAGCAGGGCCCCAACGCGATATCGAACGGTCACCTGCGCCTGGGGGTGCGGGATGGCCGTCTCTTGCTCGAGGACCTCGACACGGGCGTCGTGATCCAGGACCTCCAGACCTTCGTCGACGGTGGAGACGCCGGTGACGAGTACAACTACTCCCCGCCCGCCGAGGATCGGATCCTCGAGTCCAGCCTCGAGCACTGGATGGTCGAACGCGTGACGGCCACCCAGGCCACGCTGCGGGTCGCCTTCCGCCTGGAAGTGCCCGAACGCCTGGCAGACGACCGTCAGAGCCGCTCGCGGCGGACGGTGCCCATGGTCATCCTCTCCCGGTTCACCCTCCGGGCGGGAGCCCGCTGGGTAGAGGTCGAGACCGACCTGGACAACCGGGCCCGCGACCACCGGTTGCGGGTCCGCATCGGTACGGGACTCGCGGCTGACGATGCCAGCGTCCGCGCCTACGGCGAGACCTCCTTCTGGGTCCAGGAGCGACCCGTGACACCCGAGGCCAGCACCCTGCCGGTGGCTCCGCAGAAGGAAGCCGTTCCCACCGCCTTCCCGCAGCAGGGCTGGAGCACCCTGGAGGGCGACTGGGGGCTCATGGTCGCCGCTCACGGCCTGCATGAGGTCGAGGTCGCGCCCCGCGAGTCGGGCGATCTCGCGCTCGACCTCACGCTCATCCGGGCCGTGGGCTGGCTGTCGCGGGACGATCTGCGGACCCGGGGTGGCGGGGCAGGCCCCGCGATGGAGACCCCGGAGGCCCAGTGCCCGGGCCTGCACCGCTTCCGGTATGCCCTCATCCCGTATCGTGGCCCCTGGACGGTGGCGATGCCGCTGGCCAACGGGTACCTCTCGCCGGTCGTGAGCCAGCCCGTCGGCGCCCATCGCGCGGCCCGGGCCGGAGGCCTCTCGCTCGGCAAGTGGCTCGCCATCGAGGACGATCGGGTGGTCCTCAGCACGGTGAAACGCGCCGAGAACGGGGAAGGCACGATCGTGCGGGTCTTCAACCCCACCGACCGCTACTTCGAGACCGAACTCGACGTGACGCTGCCCCACGAGGCACTGGTCCAGACCCGGCTGGACGAGACGGACCAGGCCGTCCTGGGCGCGGGACGGATCCCGCTGCGGATGGGCCCGGGCGAGATCCTGACCTTCCGGATCCGTCCGGAACACGACGCCTGACGGCTGCTGCCGGACGCGTGCCCCGATGCGCTTCGGACCGGCCCCCGGGACGCGCGCTCTGGCGATCGCCAGCGTCCGCCGGAGCTTTCCGGCCGGGCTCGCGATCGCCGTGTCGCTGACGGCCTCCGCGGCCGCCCTCGCGGATGTCCGCGTGCCGGGAACCTTCTCGGGCCCGCGGGCGATGGCGGAACTCGTGGCGCAGGTCCAGGCCGGACCGCGGATTCCGGGCACCCCCTCCGCAGCCCGCACGCTCACCCGGATCGAACGTCAGGTCCGGACCTGGGTCCGGGACGTCCGGCGTGAACCCTTCGAGCACGAGGGGCAGCGCATGACCAACCTCGTGGCCCGGCTGGCCCCCGGACGGGGTCGTCCCATCCTGGTGGCCGCCCACTGGGACACCCGACGCTGGTGCGATCGCGATCCCGATCCCCGCTGGCAAGCCACCCCCTTGCCCGGTGCGAACGACGGGGCCTCGGGAGCCGCGGTGCTCGTGGAACTCGCCCGGGCCCTCTCCGGCCACCCGCTCGAGCACGAGGTCCGGCTCGTCTGGTTCGATGGCGAGGACTGGGGCCGCGAGGCAGACGACATGTTCCTGGGGGCTCGAGCCCACCTCCGGGCCCACCTGGACGATCCGCCAGACTGGGGGATCCTGCTCGACATGGTCGGGGAGCGGGGCGCCCGGATTCCGCGGGAAGGTTTCTCGGAGGCCCAGGCGCCCGGCCTCCTGCGGGCGATCTACCGGCGCGCCAGGACCCTCGGCCTGTCCGGGACCTTTCCGGACGTTCCGGGCCAGGCCGTGCTCGATGACCACACGGTGTTCCTCGACCGGGGCATTCCGGTCGTCGATCTCATCGACTTCGACTATCCCGAGTGGCACACGCATGGCGACACGCCGGACCGGTGTTCGGCCGAAAGCCTCGAAGACGTGGGGCGCCTGGTGATGTCCTGTATCCTGGATCCACCCGTGCCCTGATCCGTCCCCGGCTGCCTCTCTCTACCCTCACGAGGTGACGATGCTCCTGTCCGAACAGCCCACCATCCACCTGGCCTTCGGGGTTCACAACCACCAGCCCGCGGGCAACTGGGACCGCATCATCGAGGAGGCCTTCCAGAAGGCGTATCTGCCCTTCCTCGAGACCCTGGCCCGCCACCCGAAGGTCCACGTGACCCTGCACTACTCGGGGTTCCTGCTCGAGTGGATCCTGGCGCATCACCCGGAGTTCCTGACGCAGCTGCGACAGCTGGTCAACCGGGGACAGGTCGAACTCGTCACGGGCGGACACTACAGCCCCATCCTGGCCGTCATCCCGGACGAGGACAAGGTCCTCCAGGTCCAGCACCTCAACGGGTTCCTGCGCCGGCAGCTCGGGGCGCATCCTGAAGGCCTGTGGCTCGCGGGTCAGGTCTGGGAACCGCACCTGGTGAAACCGCTCTCGGACGCCGGCGCACGCTGGACGGCCCTCGACGAGGGCGTGTTCCAGGCCGAGGGGCTCAAGGGAGCCCAGTTGCTCGGCTACTACCAGACGGAGGACCAGGGCCGGACGCTCGAGGTCTTCCCCATCCACACCGAGATGAGCCGGCTGGTGCCGTTCGTGGCCCCCGAGCAGGTCATCGAGTACCTGCGGAAGCTGGCCACGACGGATGGCAACCGGCTGGTCTTCGCGATGGACGACGGAGAGAAGTTCGGAGTCTGGCCCAACTCCTACCCGGTCGTGTACGAGCAGGGCTGGCTCGATCGCTTCTTTTCGCTGCTCGAGGAGCACTCCGACTGGATCCGCTGCACGACCGTCCGTGACTACCGGGCCCAGCGGCGTCCGCTCGGACGCGTGTACCTGCCGAGCTGGACCTACCCGCGCATGCAGGAGTGGGCGCTGCCTGCCGAGGAAGCCCTGGCCTTCTCGGAGGCCCGCCAGCTGCTTCCGGATCGGTTCCGGAAGTTCTTTCACGGCGCGAGCTGGAGACACTTCCTCGTGCGCTACCCCGAGAGCAACAACCTCCACAAGAAGATGCTCCGCGTGGCCGACCAGGTGGCAGCAGCCAGCGGCCTCTCGAAACCGCCCGTCGGCGGGGGCCCGGACCCCTGGGAAGAGGCCCAGCTGGCCCTCTGGCGTGGTCAGTCGAACGACTCGTACTGGCATGGCGTGTTCGGGGGGCTGTATCTCACGCATCTGCGCTCGGCGAGCTACCAGGCTCTCCTGACGGCCGAACGCCTGTGCGATGGCATCCTGCACGGCGATCGCCCCTTCCTCGAGGTCGAGCGCGTCGACTTCGACTGTGACGGCAAGCCCGAGGTGCTGGTCTCGCGGCAGGACCTGAACCTGTATTTCAACCTCGAGGGCGGGGCGCTGTTCGAGCTGGACCACAAGCCGACGGCCTTCAACCTGCTGGACACCCTGGCCCGCCGCCCGGAGGCCTACCACCAGCAGATCGCCCGGGCGACGACGCTCGAGGCCTTCCACCGGGAAGGCACGATCCGCGCCATCTACGAGGTGGTCCTGACGAAGGAGGCCGGCCTCGAGCGTTACCTCTACCGCGACTGGTACCGGCGCATGTCGTTCGTGGACCACTTCCTGCATCCCGACTCGCACCTGGCCTCGTTCCACGACATGAGCTACGGGGAACAGGGCGACTTCGTGAACCAGGAGTACCAGGCCACGGTCGAGCGCACGCCGGAAGGCGCGACCGTCACCTTCGAGCGCGAGGGGCATGTCTGGGTCGGTAGCGACTTCTGGCCGGTCACGGTGCGGAAGGCCTTCCGGATCCCGCGCGAGGCGGGACATACCGTGACATGTCACTACACCATCACGAACCGACGGGATCGGGGAATGTCCCTCTGGTTCGGCGTCGAGTTCAATGCCAATTTCCTGTCGGGGGACGCCCCCGATCGCCGCTACGTCTGGCAGGGCCAGGGACCCCGGGATGACGGCCGCCTGGGATCACGGGGAGAACTGACGCGGTGCCGGGCGATCGCCATCGAGGACTCCGGGCGAGGCCTCGCCTACCGCCTCGGGTGGAGTCAGCCGGCGACGGTCTGGCGTTTCCCGATCGAGACCATCTCGATGTCCGAGGGCGGCTGCGAGCGCGTTTACCAGAGCTCGGTGATGATGCCGCACTGGCGTCTCGACCTGGGACCGAACGCCTCTTTCGAGGTCACGATCGACCAGAGCGTGAGCGCCTTGCCTGTGGTAGATTTGAGGCCATGATCAGCTATCCACCCCTCAATCCGGTCGCCCTCTCGCTCGGTCCCGTGACCTTCGGCGGACGCACGTTCGGCCCGCTGAGCATCCACTGGTACGGGATCATGTACGGTCTCGCGTTCCTGATCACCCACGCGATGGTCAAGTCCCAGGTCAAGCGCCGTGGCCTGCCGCTCGACGACACGGGTGTCGCGGACTTCATCATGGCGCTCATCATGGGGGTCATCCTGGGTGGGCGCATCGGCTACGTCCTGTTCTATAACTTCCGGGAATATCTGGCCCACCCGCTCGAGATCCTGGCCGTCTGGCACGGTGGCATGTCCTTCCATGGCGGCCTCATCGGGACTCTCGTCGCAGGGGCCTGGTTCTGCCGGAAAAACAAGCTTTCCCTGCTCGAGATGACCGACGTCACGGTGGTGTCCGTCCCGCTCGGTCTGGCGCTCGGGCGTCTGGGCAATTTCATCAACGCGGAGCTATGGGGACGTCCGACGTCCGTGCCCTGGGCCATGGTGTTCCCG
>JBIIHZ010000189.1:0-4920 GCA_044235265.1 Candidatus Sericytochromatia bacterium | reverse complement strand
GTCTTGCTCCCGGCTTCGCTCGCACCCCTCTCGGGGCACTGAACTCGCCAAGAATATTCTTCAAGCGAGCTCGCTACAAGCTACTGGCTTATCAAGCTATCCAGTTGTCAAGGTCCGCACCGCGCGTCGACTTGTCGTTGCGCCGGTTCATTCAAGGTATCACGCTATTTATGGCTTCGTCAACCCGGCTGTAACCTTTTCTTTACCACCCCTGGGTCGAGGCGACGCCCGTCGGCTTCGCGCCACGCATGAACGCCACCTCCTGGCCAGCATCCCTTTGAGACATGCGCCACGTTTCAATCCGGCCAGGGCGGGGCATTTCTGGCAAGTGACGACCCGGCCCCCTCCTGGATTTAATGGGACGGCAACATGTCTGAAAGCATCTACCATCGCTATGGCGGTTTCGAGACGGTTCACACCGTCATCACGCGGTTCTATCGCAAGGTTCTGGCAGAACCGCTCCTCGCGCCCCACTTTCGACACACGAACATGGACCGTCTCGTCGATCACCAGACGCATTTCGTCGCGATGGTCCTGGGTGGTCCAAAGGCGGAGAACATCCGTGACCTCAACGACGCCCACGCCCATCTCCGCATCCGGGCGGACGAGTTCGACCTGGTCAAGGACCTGCTCGAAGAATCCCTGCTCGAGCAGGGGGTCACGCCGGACGACACGGATTCGGTCATGACGCTCGTCGAGAGCACACGACCGCTGATCGTCGCCCCCTGAGACCACACCGCCGCAAGCCTGCCGGGCTCCCTAGTCCTGAAAATCCAGCAGGTCCTCGATCGTGTAAAGGTCGAGGACCTGTCTCTTCCCGCGCAGATTCTCGGCGCGGATGACGGTGCTCATCACGCGGTCGGCAACAAGAGCGTGGGTGCTCTCGCTCATGAAAACCTCGACGCCGTATTTCTTGGTCAGACCTTCGACCCGACTCGCCGTGTTGACCGTATCGCCTATGACCGTGTAATCGAGGCGATTGGGCGCACCGAAGTGCCCCACCACGCACGGACCGGAATGGATCCCGACTCCGAAACGGAGCGGCGGAAAGCCATCCTTCACGAGTTCCACGTTCAGAGCCACGAGTTGCTCGCGCATCCTGAAAGCTGCCTGCACGGCACGCCATGCATGATCGTGTTGCTGCCGTGGCACGCCGAACACGACCATCATCCCGTCCCCCAGGTACTTGTCGAGGAGCCCGTCATACCGGTAAACCACCTCGACCATGTCCGTGAAGAATCGGTTCAGCAGTTGGGCCACCTGTTCCGGACTGAGTTCTTCGGCCAGACGGGTGAAGTCCCGCACGTCGATGAACATCACCGTGGCTTCGACCCTGCGCACCGCGCGCACGTCGTCTTCCATCTCGAGCAACGCTTCCACGCGCTGAGGAGACAGATATCTGGAAAAAGTGTCACGTAACCTGGCCAGGTCGGCTTCCCGCTCCGTCCGCTCCCGCGAGAGTTCCGTTGCCAGCATCTGCTGGTGCTCCTCCAGCAGACGCCCGTGGCTCATCAGGAGCCGGTTGGCCTCGATCTCGGCGGTCGGTCGTCGCACCTGGACGAGACAGTGACCGGCATCGAGGACGGTGCACGTATACTCACGTTCGCGCAAGAGGGAAGAAAATCGATACCTTCCCCGCCTGTCCAGCGAGCGCGCGAGCAGGGCGGGCGACAGGTCAGGAACCCTTTCGAGAAGCGACTTCTCACGCTCGGATGCCGACTCTTCGCTGACCCATGCGGGATTGACATACACGATCCGGTAGGCAGTCCGCTCGACCACGGCCACCGGCTCATCGAGCACATCATAGGCAGACCAACCTGACATCGCCTCGAGCACCTCCCGCCTCATGAGGTCTACCCGCGGGATTCTGGCGCAAATCTTAATACGAGCTTCATCACGGACTCAGCAAGTCTTTCCGCGCGGAAGCCATAGCATGCAAGCAGTCGTTAACAGGCCGTCAAGAAGGAACCGAGTCGTGCTGGAAGCCCCGATGATGCGAGCGATGAAAGCGACCGCGACACGCCAGGTGAACGGTGTCGCCGGTCCCATCGTCACGGCCGTGGCGCGCGACAGGGCGCGCGAGCAGGCCCGTCAGGTTGCCCGCGACGTGTTCGTGCGTCACGCCCAGGAAGTGGTCCCACCAGCGGCTCTGGCACGGGCTGCGCGGGCCTCTCACCTCGCTCGCAAGTGGCAGATGTCCGCGCGCACGATCGATGCGACATTTGCCAGAAATCTGGCCCGCATCGAGAAGGGGAACACCTTCTGGCAAGGCCTCGGCATCCTCGATGCCACCCAGTTGCGTCGCGCGGCCGACCTGGAACCTGCCCTGCGAGAGCGGTTCGCCGCGGAGGCCCGCCAGCGTCAGCAGAGCTGGATGTCCGCCCTTCACGAGATCCTGACGCCCCGCGGCCTCATCGCGACGGGGAAGGAAAAGGCCTGGGATCGCACCGTGTCGAAGCTCTCCCATCTCGAGCAGGCCCAGGGGCGTCGGGGTTTCATCGCGCGAAGCGTGCCTCGAGAGCCGATGAGCATCCTCGACCTCACGGACGTGGCCCGCGCGCGCATCGACCTCCCCGACCTGCGTCCCACGGAGATGCGCCGCCTGGTGAACGACCTCAAGGCGGAGCTGCAGGAGCGGTTTCCGGGCAAGACCCTGGCTTTCGAGGTCCGCGACACGGCCCGCCGCCCGACCGTCCGGAATGCCGAAGCCGTATACAAGGGCCGTATCCACCTCCGCGTGCAGGACGTCACGGGCGGACGCCTCAATGACGCCTTCGAGATCCAGCTCGGTCCGCGACAGCTGACTCGCTTCTGGGACACTCCGTTCGCGACACCCGGTCTCACGGGCACCACCAACATCCACGACGCCATCTACAAGGGCGTGAGCCGGCTGGAGAATCCCGAGCATGTGATCCAGCTGGGCACGGCCTTCTCCAACCGGCCGATCTCGCCCGATCGGGCGCACCTCCGCGGGATCGAGGTCATCGAGGAGACCATCGACCTCTACCAGGCTGCGCTCCAGGATGCCATGCACGCGGCCACCCTGGGCGTGGATTTTCCTCCGAGCCGCGGTCAGCTCCTGCTCACCGAGCGTATCGGTGAGATCCGCAAGGCCCTAGCCCAGCAAGCCGGGCTGCCCGAGGGGCTCGCGAGCCGCCGCTGACGAGGCCGACTCCGCAAGTTTGTCGTCTCCCCGGGGAATAAAGAACGGGCGCCCGTTCAAGGAGCCGCCTCGATGCCAATCGACATCCCCGCATCCGGACCACCCGCCGCACCTGCCGTGAGCCTGCCGTGGCCTCAGCCGGGGTCTCCGCGAACACCCCCCGTACATGATGTCGTCCTCGAGCAGATCCTGGGCGCAGCCAGATCCGAGCTGGGTACGGCCAGCAGCAGTGCCTTTCTGATCGACCTGACGACGAGGCGCATGGCGGGTTTTGGTGCCGACCTGCCCTTTTCTGCGGCCTCGGTCATCAAGGTTCCCCTCATGGTCGAGGTCCTCAAGCAGGTCGAGGCCGGGCAGCTCAGCCTGGACCGCACCTGCGAGATCCTGCGCGAAAACTGGACGGAATCCTACGAAGACGTCCTGAAGGTGGGCGATCGCCGCACGGTGTCGGAACTGGTGGACCTCATGATCGCCAAGAGCGACAACGTCGCCACCAACACGCTCGTCGACGTCGTCGACCGCTCGCGCATGAACCGGACCATGGCCGACCTCGACTGGCCCGAGATCCACCTCGTGCGAAAGCTATCAGGCGACACGCTCGTCGAGAGACATCTGCCCCCCGGCAATCACGTGACGGCCCGCAGCATCGCGGAACTCTTCAGCGCGATCGCCGAGGGACGTCTCATCAGCCCGGTGGCGTCGGCACGGATGCGCGAATGGCTCCTCCGCAACGAGGACGGCACCAAGATCGTGGCGGGTCTCCCTGCGGGGACGCGCGCCTTTCACAAGACGGGTGAGCATTCCCGGGCCACCCACGACGCCGGGATCTTCGAGGTCGGAGGCCATACCCTGGTTCTTTCGGTCCTCACGACGCGCGGAGACAGCGAGGCGGCCTCCCGGGCGATCGCCGCGTTCACGACGCGCGTGCTCCACGCTCTGGGACTGGCTCCCTCTCGGCATCCGGAAAGGACGTCCCCGTGAACATCGGTCCCTCTCCTCTCTCAGGTCCGACTCCCCGGCCAGACCGGGCTCAGATGAACCCGGTGGACGGCCCGATGCCGCCGGCGAGCACCTCCATACCTGCCGCACCGGACGACGGGAGGACGGGGCCCCCTGACAGCTTCGAGATCCCGAAGCGAGCCGGGCAGGCTGCCACCCGGATCGACCTTCCCGCCTCCGCGCCTCCCCGGTCGAGCGGTGCTCCGTCCACGCTCGATGGCCTCCAGCGGGATCCCGCGCTCGAAAAGCACCTGAAGGATACGATGGCTCGACACGGGCTTCGGGGCTCGGGCGCCGTCGTGATGGACCTCGATCGGGGAGTCTTTGCCGGCCATAACGAGGGAGGCGCGTACTCTCCAGCCTCGGTCATCAAGGTCCCCGTCATGGTCGAGGTCATGAAACAGGTCGAGGCCGGAAAACTCTCCTATTCGGGGAACGTGAAGGCGCTCGTCGAGAAGATGATCATCGCCAGCGACAACCAGGCCACCAACCAGCTCATCGACCTGGTGGATCCCTCCCGCAAGCGGGTCTCGGCGACGATGAAGGAGATCCTGGGCAACAGCGACATCCAGCTCTACAACAAGATGTTCCCGCCTACCTACCAACGGAAGAACCAGGGCAGTGCGCGGGCGTTCGCCATGCTGCTGAAGCGGATCGAAGAAGGCCAGGTCATTTCCCCCGGGGCCTCCGCCCGGATGAAAGCCATCATGGGGCTAAATGCGGACGACTCGATGATCCAGCGAGGCCTGAACCAGGCC
>JBIIHZ010000188.1:0-4941 GCA_044235265.1 Candidatus Sericytochromatia bacterium | reverse complement strand
AGTTGCTCGAGGGACGCAGTCTCGGCGATTATCTCGAGAAAAAAACCCGGTTCACCTTCCAGCAGATCGCAGACATCACGGTCCAGATCTGCTCGGCTCTCGACTATGCCCACCAGGCCGGGGTCGTGCACCGGGACATCAAACCGGACAACATCATGCTGTCCGAGACGGGGGTCGTGAAGCTCACGGACTTCGGGGTCGCCCGGGTCAAGAGTGATCTGCCCTCGATGACCACCACGGGGACGACGCTCGGGACGATCGCGTACATCTCGCCCGAACAGCTGTGCGACTCGCGCCTGGTAGACGGCAGGTCCGACCTCTTCTCCCTGGGCGCGATGATCTACGAGATGCTGACCTTCCGGACTCCGTTCGACGCGGGGAACCTGGGCGGTACGATCGTCAACATCATGAATGCGGCCCCTCCTCCCCTGCGGGAACTCAATCCCCAGATCCCGGAGCGTCTCGAACAGGTCGTCCTGAAGGCCCTGCGCAAGAACCCCGAGGAACGTTACAGCAGGGCCATCGAGATGGCGCATGCCATCCAGGCCTCGATCCGCGAGGCCGAACGTCCGACGACCGTCACCATCACGCCGCCCCAGAAGCACGTCGAACCCTGTCGCCACTGCGGGGCTGCGCTGCCCCAGGGGTCACGCGTGTGTCCGAGTTGCGGTCGCTCGGCCATGGCGCCGCTCACCATTCGCACGGACACGGTGGTGAACCGCGGAGGTGGCCTTCGGGCTCCCCAGCCCGACGGGAACGGGATGCCGGGCGCCCCGATCCCTCCCGGTATCCCCCCCATGCCCGCCGCGCCGCTGCCGGGCCAGGGCGGGGCAGGCCCCGGTGTCCCCAGGATGCCACCGGTCGCCCCCGTGCAACGTCCCGTCAATCCGGCCATCCCGACGATGCCCCAGACGGGCCGCCCCGCAGCCCAGGCCATGGTGCCCGCTCCGGGGACCCAGCGCCCCCCGATGGCTCAACCGGGGAGTTCTCCTGTCGTCGCGCCACCGGGTGGCGTGGTCGTGCCCGGTCCACCGAATGCTCGTCCTCAGTCGCTCGCCCAGCGCGTCAGCGTGGCCCAGTCGCCAGGGACGACCGGTCCCCTGGGGATGAAGGTCACGGGTCTGAAAGCCATTTCCAGCTTCGGCCGCTCCGGGATCGGCAACCTCGAGTTCCGGCAACCGCGAAGCATCGTGCTCGATGGCTCGCGGAACCTCATCGTCGCGGACACCGAGAACGGCCGTATCCAGGTCCTGGATCCATCCGGACACCTCGTCCGGGTGATCAAGCCCAACCAGACCCAGGAAAGCTTCCGCTTCCCCCGGTGCGTCGGGGTGAACTCGCTCAACATCCTGTACGTGTCGGACGACCTCGATTACCGGATCTACAAGCTGGACTCGCTCGGGCGCCAGATGGCCGTCTGGAAGCGGCCGAGGACCCTGGAGGAAAACCCCGCCATCCCGGGCCGGATCCTTATCTCGCCTCAGGGACACATCGCCCTGTCCGAACCGAACAACCACCGCGTCCTGATCTACGACGCCAACGAACGCCTGGTCGGAACCATCGGTCGGGAAGCCGGTCTCCAGAGTCCGGGGGGGCTGGCGTACGATCATCTCGGAAACCTCATCGTCCTGGATTTCGGTTCGCACTCGGTCAACGTCTTTTCTCCTCGAGGTGAGTTGCTGCGTCAGTTCGGCAAGCGCGGGACGAGCGTCGGAGAGTTCGCCG
This sequence comes from Candidatus Sericytochromatia bacterium, assembly GCA_044235265.1. GTDB lineage: Bacteria > Cyanobacteriota > Sericytochromatia > S15B-MN24 > UBA4093 > JAYKJE01. The sequence continues at coordinate 3,216 of JBIIHZ010000188.1, read as the reverse complement.
TCCCCCGCGAGGTCGCGGTCGATCGTTTCGACAACCTCTACGTCGCCGACACCCTGAATCACCGGATCCAGGTCTTCTCGCCCGACGGGACCCCCCTGGCGACCTTCGGGCGCAAGGGCATGGGCTTCGGGGAGTTCAACGGTCCGGAAGGCATGGCCATCTCGCCCGACGACAAGCTGTACGTGGTGGACCGGGGCAACGCGCGCATCCAGGTTCTCCACATCGTCCGGACCTGAAGCGGCGTCCGCGCCCCCCGGTGCCAGGAGAGTTCCCCGCATGCTGATCAAGCGTCACACCATCCAGTCGCTCCAGGCCCGAAAGGGACGCGAGCCCATCGTCGCCCTCACGGCCTACGATCACCCCTCTGCAGTGGTGGCGGACCAGTCCGGCGTCGATCTGATCCTCGTCGGAGACAGCGTCGGCCCGGTCGTGCTGGGCCACGTCAACACCTTACCTGTCACGGAAGACGACATGGTCCACCATGCGCGCGCCGTCGCACGAGGGGCTCACCGGGCCCTCGTCGTGGCCGATCTCCCCTTCATGGCCGACCGTTCCCGGGATCGGGCCCTCGAGGTGGCCGGACGCCTCATGAAGGAGGCCCTGGTCCAGGCCGTGAAGCTCGAGGGAGCCAATCCGCCGCAGATCGCGGCCATCGAGGCCCTGGTCCATCACGGGATTCCGGTGGTCGGGCATCTCGGCTTCACGCCGCAGCACCTGCATCAGTTCGGCGGCTTCAAGGTACAGGGCAAGACGCCCGAGGCGGCCGACCGCATCCTGGACCAGGCCCTGCGACTCGAGCAGACGGGAGTCGGTCTCCTGGTGCTGGAACTGGTGCCCGAAGACCTCGCGGCGCGGGTCACGTCCGAACTCTCGATCCCCACGATCGGTATCGGAGCAGGGCCGCACTGCGACGGCCAGATCCAGGTCTTTCACGATCTGCTCGGTCTCCACGTGGGCCATGTCCCCCGACATGCGCGCCGCTACCTGGACGGCGGCAACCTCTTCTCCCAGGCGATCGCCCGATACGCCCGAGATGTCCGGAACGGGACCTTCCTGGACACCGAGGCACCCGGATACGTGCACCAGGATTGACCTGCAGCCCCACGGGAGTGGGCCTACTCGATTGACGTCCCTCATGGGCTTCGTTACCATGCAAAGCGACGCCGGAACGGCCTGCGTAGCCCGCTGGCCGTGGTGGTCTCGACGACGAGCACCGTCATCCGCCGGCACCCCTGACCTGTCGCGTGGTCCCGCCACCGCGCCCACAAACTAGGACGTTCAAAGATGATCGTGACCGAAACGACGCACGTTTCCCCTCTATCCTCCGCACGTGGCCAGCTCGCCAAGTGCGTCGAGATTCTCGGCCTCGACCGTGGCCTGCACGAGCGACTCGCGTTCCCCGACCGCGTCGTGCAAACCAACAGCCCCGTCCGGATGGATGACGGCACGATCCGGATGTTCGCCGGATATCGCGTCCAGCACAACAATGCCCTGGGGCCCTACAAGGGCGGTCTGCGCTTTCACCCCACCGTCACGATGGACGAGGTCACGGCCCTCGCCATGCTCATGACCTGGAAGTGTGCACTCGTGGGTCTTCCCTATGGCGGGGCCAAGGGCGGCGTCACCGTCGATCCGAAGCAGCTGTCGCTGGGTGAGCTCGAGCGCCTGGTCCGGCGGTTCGCTGCGGATATGGTCCTGGTCTTCGATCCCCAGAAGGACATCCCCGCGCCCGACGTGAACACCAGTCCGCGCGAGATGGCCTGGATCATGGACACCTGGAGCGTCAACAAGGGCTATGCGGCCCCCGGCGTCGTCACGGGCAAACCCATCGCCATCGGCGGTTCGCTCGGCCGCCTCGAGGCCACCGGCCGCGGGGTCGTGACGATCGCAGACGAGTTGCTGAAGTTCAAGGGCCGGAAGCTGGCCGGGTCGACGATCGCCGTTCAGGGTTTCGGGAACGTCGGTTCCGTGGCGGCCCACCTCGCTCACCAGCAGGGTGCACGGGTCGTGGCCGTCTCGGATGTCACGGGTGGCTACCACAATCCGGATGGGCTGGACATTCCGGCCATGATCCGATACGTCCAGGCCAACGGGAACCTGGCCGGCTACCCGGATGCGACGCCCGTCTCGAATGAAGAGCTGGTCCTCCTGCAGGTGGACGTGCTCATCCCCGCCGCCCTCGAGGCCGTGATCACCGAGGCGAATGCCGACCGTGTGAAGGCCGAGTTCATCGTCGAGGGCGCCAACGGTCCCATCACCCCGGGAGCCGATGCCATCCTCGAGAAGCGCGGGATCACGGTCGTTCCGGACATCCTGGCGAACGCGGGCGGTGTCGTCGTCTCCTACTTCGAGTGGGTGCAAGGCATCAGCCGGCTGTTCTGGACCGAAGACGAGGTCAACAACCGGCTCAACACCATCATGGTGCGCTCCTTCAGCCAGGTGGCAGGCCTCGTCACCAGCAAGGGCGTCTCGTTCCGCATGGCGGCCTACTCGATCGGCGTCGGTCGCGTGGCAGATGCCCACAAGCACCGCGGGCTGTTCCCCTGAAGAATCGTGCCACGGCAGCAACGGGGGCAAGGCTTCGCGCCTTGCCCCCTTTCGCATGTGAAGCCCGGCAAAAGAAAAGGCGCCCCCCGAGGAAGGAGGGGCGCCAGGTGGGAAACCTGATATCAAGGGTCAGGACGGAGCCACTGACCTAGGTGAATCCCGTGATCTCGATTCGAGGCATGCGCGTTCTCCACGACGTCCTCAGAAGACGGTTGATGCAACGGCTGTACCAGGTCCAGGCCATGCAGTGGGCCAGAGAACGTATCTCAGGGGGGACGATGGTGAACAGCTCGCGACATCCGAGTGCGCTCTGCGACGAGACCGGTCACTCTACAGACCGTCTTGGGCCCCGCCCCTTCGCGTCACTCCCGATGTATTTATGTTAAACGCCCCATGTTAAACAGCCATTTCGATCGGATTGGCAGACCAGGAAGAATCCCGTAAAGTTGCGTGAGAACGGGAGGCCCCATGCAAACGCTGCGCTGGCACGACGACCACCTGGACATCCTCGATCAGACCTGTCTGCCGCTCGAGACGAGCTGGGTATCATGCCACTCCCTGGAGGACGTGATCGAGGCGATCGCCACGATGCGGGTGAGAGGCGCGCCGCTCATCGGCGTGGTGGCGGCCTTCGGCATGGCGATCGCCGCCCGCCGGAGCGACGCCTGC
>JBIIHZ010000008.1:0-15452 GCA_044235265.1 Candidatus Sericytochromatia bacterium | reverse complement strand
CCGCCGCCACCGCCAGCGCTGACCCGGTTGCCGCCACCGCCACCGCCGCCACCGCCAGCGCTGACCCGGTTGCCGCCACCGCCGCCACCGCCACCGCTGACCCGGTTGCCGCCACCGCCGCCACCGCCGCGGTTACCGCCACCGCCGCCTCCACCAATACGGTTGTTACCCACGAGAAACACTCCGTTCTTACCAGCAGGACCTGATATCAACTTGCCTCGTATCAAGGGTGATCATTCGAGAGTTTTTGAACATTTAACAGAAAATTCTCGATTCGAGGCATGCAGCCGGTCCGCGTGCCTCCAGGGGTTTCGAGACGTTCGCGGCAGGGCATGTCATGGTCGTTCCCGTTGATTGCGGAGAGGTGTTCCCGGTGCGTAGTCATGCGCTCTTGCCCTGCTTGATGATCTTGTCCGTGGTCTCGTGCGCGGACCCCGGTCAGCTGAGTTTGCTGGACAGACGTACCGGCCCCGGTCCGGAGGCTGCCGGTTCGCCTGTCAAGGCCGTCGTGCTGGATGAAAGGGGTTTGCCGGCCTCCCGGGTGCAGGTCCGGGTTTTTCCTTCTGCTCCTGATGTCTCGACGCTCATCAGCGAGCGGGGGGCGGGGCTCATCTCGAATGCGTCTGCCGGACTCGTATCCAACTCCGCGGCAGGTCTGGTCTCGAATTCGGCCGCAGGTTTCCGGCTCGGGTTCGTCGGAGGTGGGCCCAGCCGACGGGTCCAGGCTGGCCCGATCCTGCTCGAGACGGACGAAAATGGCCGATTTTCACTCGCGAGCCTTCCTGCCACCGGTTCGTACAACATCGAGGCCGTCAGGAGCGCGAACTCCAAGGCGATCGCCCAGAACGTGGCCGCAGGGTCAGACACCCTCAGCCTCACGCTGGCTCCCACCGGTGGAATCCTCGGGACGGTGTCCTCGGATGTCCCGCAGGTCACGGACCTGCTCGGCATCCAGGTCTTCGTGCCGGGCACGGACTACGTTGCCGTCACGGATGCATCCGGTTCGTTCCGCCTGAGTGCCCTGCCGGTGGGGACGTTCGACCTGGTGGCCATCCACCCGGACCTGGGGCGCGGGTTCCTCCGCGGGGTGAAGGTCCAGTCCGGTCGCGTGACGGAATCGGCTGTCCTCGACATTCACACGGTGTTGCCGTCCATCCGCTCGCTGTCCGCGTCCGTCGTCGCACCGGGCCAGAACCTGACGCTCCAGGGCTCCGATTTCGGGGTGTCCCGTGGCAAGCGCCCGAGCGTCACGCTCGGGGGCATCACCTGCCAGGTGCTCGAGCAGTCTGACACTCGACTCGTGATCCGGGTTCCGGATACCGACCGTCCGGGCGAGGTCGTGGTGCGGGTCGGGGAACTTTCCAGCGATCCGGTGGCGGTCCAGGTGGCGGCTCGCCTCGAACTGGCCGGAGCCCCGGGTTTTCCCGCCCCTCTGACGGCAACCTCGGACATCGTGGCGACGGGTGTGTCCCGTCTGTACGAGGCGCGGGTCCTCGATCGCACGGGGGCAGCGCTTGCAGGTGGCCAGGTGTCGTGGTCCGTCACGGGCCAGTCGGCGACCGTGACGGGGGGCCGCCTGACGGGACAGTTCCAGGGTCAGTCGGTCGTCACGGCCACCATGGGCTCGCTGGCCGCCACACTCCAGGTCCAGATCACGCCTCCCGTCGTGCAGGTCGCGATCCTTCCGGACCCTGCTCCGGAACTGGTGTCGGTGCCGATCGGGGAGGTGGCGCTCCGTCCCGGCAATCAGGCGCTCCAGCTGGAGGCGTTCACGACGTACCGCGGGGATACGGTGTCCAGCGTGCAGCCGGTCCGATGGGACACGACTGAAGGCTCCCTCGTTAGCGTCGAGCCCACCGGGCTCGTCAGGGTGCAGCCGGGGGCACCGGCCGGTAAGGCCGTGGTCCGGGCCGTCAGCGTCGCCGACCCGTCGAAGCAGGCCACGCTGAGCGTGCCCGTCGTACGGTTGGCCGACCTGAGCATCGTGGTCGAGTAGGGGGAACGATGAGACGCATTCCCGGGCTGCGGTTGGCCCTGTTCCTGTCCGTGCTGGGTTGCCAGGCGCGCGGCCCGTTGCCCGTCGCTCCGCTGCCCATCTCTCCTCTGCCGGCCTTGACGCAGGATCTCCGCCTTTCCGGCGCTTCGGATGCCACGGCGCCGGTGCTGGACGGGCGCCACGAGAGGGGCGTCCCCGGGATGGCCTTGCCGGCGCGGACGGCCAGCCTTCGCTTCACCGTGCGCTGGCCCCCGCGGTCCACCCAGTTGCTGCCAGGTCGGACGCAGGCCCTGCGGGTGGTCGTCCGGGACGAGACGGACGGGACCGAGCACGCAAGCACGCTGCTGCGGTCGGAGGGGGAACCGGAACTCGAGTTCTTCAAGAGCTTGCCTGCGGATCGTAGCTATACGATCCGGGCCGTGGCCCTGTCGTCCGGGGAAGCAGATGCGATCGTGCTGGCCGAGAGTGCGCCACGCGTGCCGATCTTCCTGGCCTGGAACACGCGTACCGACGTCCGCCTCGACATGGTGCCCGGTTTCGTTCCGCAGATCGTGACGAGTTCCGGGGGGGCGGGCGGCGCTGGCGCCTTGCTGTCCTTCACGGGGACGAATCTCGGGACGGGCGAGGCATGGTTCACGTTTCCGGGGGGCCAGCGTTCGCGGGGGACCTGGACGGGCGAGCGCCTGGAGGTGTCCGTGCCCCCCGGTGCGGGCAGCGGTCCCCTCGGTCTGACGGTCGACCGGGTGCCGGCCACGTCGTCTTTCCGTTTCCAGTTCCAGGAACTCGTCCAGCTGGCGGTGCGTGGCGTCGCGACGGACGGGGTCGACCGGAACGGTGGGGAAGCCATCGAGAGCTGGCCCGGCGACCGCTTCGCGCTCGTCGCCTCGGGCCGCGACGCCTCGGGCTCGGTGGTTGACACGCCCGCTCACACGACGTTGACGACCTCGACGTCGGGGACCGGAAACCTGTCCGCGCAGGGGGAGTACGAGGCCTTCGGCCTGGGGCGCGACGAGGTCACGGTGCGCTCCGGCAACGTTGTCTCGACCCGGTCGATCCTGGTCGCGCCTCCTGCCGGCCCCACGTGGCGACCGACGGCGCCCGTCGCTTCGAGCAACCCGGTCCAGGATCTGTCGCTCATCCGGGTCAAGGATCGGTTCCTGGCTGCGTGGTTCCAGCAGGGGGTCGGCCTGTGCTGGCAATTCCTCACTCTGGCCGGAGAGCCGACCGGGGTGGTCCACCGCTCCGACGTGGTCGGGGGATCCAGCGACGATCGGATCGTGCGGCTGGCCGCCTGGGGAGACTGGGTCGTCCTGGCCGTGCGCTTGCCGACCCAGTATTCCGTCAACAAGATCAACAAACTCGTCGTGATCATGCTCATGGATCCTCGCACGGGCCAGCTCGTCTGGGATAATGCAGCGAATCGGCCTCGGCTTTTCGTCGCATCACCTTTCGTGCTCGGGAACCAGTATCTCGACAACCTCGTCGCGGGTGAACAGGGGCTGTTGCTGAGCCTGTTCAGTCTCCACCCGAGTTTCGGGTGGCAGCATCAGATAGCCAGTTTCACCCCCCAGGCCACGGGGGACGTTTCTTGGCGTACGGCTTTTCTCTATCCGAGCTCTTCCGGCTCGGAGTCGGTCAAGGGGCCGACCCAGGATCACCTGGCGATCGCGCCCACCCCCAGGGGTTTCGTGTGGACCGAGACCTACGAGCATCCCTCGGGGACCGTCGTGCGGAAGTCGTTCGTGGATCCTCTGGGTCAAAACTCGACGGCTTCCACGTTCGTGGACATGATGCCCGAGGGCAGAAACCTCGCGATCGCCTCTGCCGACGGGGGCAAGACTCACCTCATCGCCGGGCTTTCCGTCAGGCAGGGGCGCAGCTGGCTGCAAACGTACCGGATCGACGAGAATCTGGGCAAGGATGTGAATTCGCAGCGCATGCATGATTCCTGGAACGATTCCTTCCCGGGGTCCCTGGGGGAGCCGGTGACCCTGGTCTGGAACGGGTTCCGTTACATCGTGTCGTACGTCAAGCGCGTGCCCGATCCTGCCAACTCGGCGGCCATGCTTTCCCAGCCGATGGTCATGGCCCTGGATACGAAGGGTGATGCGGCCAGCTTGCCTCACGCGGCCGCGCCCGCCGGAAAGTCCCCGACGATCCTTGCCACTCCCGAGGGCGCGCTCGCTGCCTGGGTCGACGGTTCGGGCCGCCTGGCGGTCCGCAGGATGCGCTTTCACGCGGCACCCTGAGGCGGTCATCCCGCGACCGTCTCGGTCCTAGCGCCCTCCAGGTAGCAGGTTTTCGCCCGGCTGGACCTTCCAGCTGTCCAGACAGGCCATCATCACGACCGGCTGCACCTTGAGCGGCGATGGCTCCGTCGCCTGTCGCCCGATCCAGTACCCCGGTCGGTCCCCGGTCCACGCATCCAGGATCGCGGCACCCCGCAGATCACCCTGGTCACGGTCCGGAAACTCGCCGCGTATGTTCCAGCCGGAATGGTGGGCATCCGGCCGAGTCACGACGAAGGTATCGCCCCGGGCTGACCGGAAGGTCAAGCCCTGTTCGCTCGCCCAGACGTGACCTTCGCCGGGGAGCGGAGCTTGCTCGTCGGGTGCGAGCGCGAGGCGCTTGCCATTGACGGTGATACGTCCCGACGCGCCATCACCGACCACGACGGCCGGTCCCAGGCGCAGGGCGAAGCAGACGAGGACGCTCTCGGATCCCGAGCCCGGGATGGGCTGGAGGCGCACCTGCAGGTCCAGATCGGCGTGTGCGGAGGTAACCTCCACGTAGTCTCCATGTCGCACGGGCCCCAGCGCACGCCCCTGGGAATCGAGTACCTTGCTGGCTCCCAGTTTCCAGTACGTCGTCTGGCGCATCCTGAACGATGCGACCTTCCAGAGGGGCTGCTCTTCGTGATCCGGTGCCAGCAGCACCCCGTCGATCCCGAGGGTCGCGGTGGCCGAAACAGGCTGGACGTAGGCGATGTCGTCCGATTCGTTCGCGAGGTCGAGCTTGCCCGTCACCTTCTTGAGCATGGTGTAGAGCTGCTGGTATCGCGCCCGAGCATCCGCCATGACGTTCTGCATCTGGGCAACCTCACGGGGGGGCAGCCCGAGCTTCCTGGCATCGTCGATCCGGGCCTTCGCGTCCCGGAATCGTGCCTGCTGGTACTCGCGTTCCTGAGTCACGATGCGGTACATGACGCTGCGCTTGCTCAGGTTGGCCGCCTGGTGGGCGTTTTCCAGGTAATCCACGATGGCGTTCAGGCGTCTCGCCGACTCTTCCTCGGGGGTCAGGGGAGCTGCGTTCTTGCCGTTCTTGACGGGTTTGCGGACGGAGTCTTTCCCGGCTTCGGCCGGAGCTTCCGGGGCGGTCGCGCGTCCCTTGAAACGTTCGATGACCGAACCGACGGCCCCCGTCAGGGTTTGACGGAGCCAGCGCCGGGCCTGTTCGCCGAGATGTTCCTGCATACGAATCTCGTCACGTCCGTTCATGACGGGCCAGGAAAAGCCGCCACAACCTGGCCAGGCCGCCGAGACGCGGCAAGATCTCGTCCCCGGATGGATCCACGTGCTGCAAGTCGAGATAGAGCAGGCTCTTGCCAGTATCGTGCTCGGATACGGGCAGCACGTACACCGAACGGAGGCCCAGGGCGAGGACGCTCGATTGTCCCCGGAGGGCGTCGTCGTCCTGGGCATCCAGCATGAACAGCGGTTCGATCCGTTCGAGCGCCCAGGCCGTCAGCGTCTGGCTGAAGGGCTGGCTTTCAATCTTCTCGAGACCCCGGGTGGACCAGGCTCTCTTGCAGATGAGCGCACCCGCCATGTCTTGCTGGAGCCACAGGATGCGTTCAGCCCGGGTCCAGGCGAGGGCCGTCACCGCGATGACGCGCCATCCGGATTCGAGGTCGTGACTGCTCAGGAGGGCCTCGGCCACGCTGGAAACGGCCTGGGCATCCCTGTGCCGGTCCTGGAGCAGGGCGCGCTCCCGGGCGTGGCGCAGGGTCGAGCCGATCAGCTCCAGCAACGGCTTGACCGCAGCGGAGCGTGCAGGCCAGACGGACCGTGCCTCACGGGCAAGGTCCAGGACGATGGCGCCCGTCACGGTGTCTCCGACCACGAGAGGCAACGCTCCGAGGCCGGACCCGTCCGGCCGCTCGGACCAGAGAGGGGACCGCTCCCAGGTTGCGTTCAGAGCCGCCTCGACCAGTTCCGGTTCCGGGCGTCTCGTGGGACGCTGCCAGCCCGCCTGGTGCCGCACTTCCACGTCCTCGACGAGGAAAAGGTAGGCATCCCGCGCATCGAACCATTCACCCGTCGCGGCGGCCCCCGCCTGCAGGGCCGAATCGAAGTCCGGTGCCGAGCCTGCGCGGCTCATGAGCTTGACGAGCAGGTTCTCCGTGGTCAGGGGAGCTTCCCCGGAGGCAGGTGTTCCAGGGATGGCCTGGGTATCGAGGAATTCGCGGGCCTTCCGGTCGAGCGGGGACGGCCAGGCGGCACTCCAGCGTTCCAGCCAGCGTCGGGCCTCCTGGCCAGCGAGGCGATCGCCCCCGGGCAGACTGCCGGCGCGCCAGCGAGCCAGGGCATCCAGGAGATGGTGCTCGACCCTGTCCGCGCTTTCCGCCACGGCTTCGAGTTCCTGGTGCAGGTCATACCGACACTCGAGCGCATCCACGGTCAGACCGGCCTCGACCGCGAGGGCCAGGGCTCGCGTGCTTTCCTGGCGTGCCCGTGCGATGTCACCGAGGCTCCTGGCCGCCCGAGCGCGGGCCCGGCACGCTCCCGCGAGCAGGTCGGGCCGCCCCGGATGGAGGGCCTCGACGTCGCGATCCAGGGCTCGTGCGGGATCCTCGGCGGCCTCGAGCCAGGCGAGCACGCCATGCGCGAGCCGGTTCCCCCCTGCCTCGCTGGCCGTGATGCCGGCCGCTGCGAGCGCCTCCCTGGCGCCCGCCGGATCTTCGAGCCAGCGGCAGGCCTCGGCCCGGAAGGCGGCCACCTCGAGTCGCAGCTGGTGGTTGCCGATCTCGTCCGCGCGCGAGCGGGCCCGCTCGAGACGTTCCAGACCCGTGGCCGGCTCATCACCCGTCATCGCGAGGAGGCCCGTCAGTCCCAGGCAGTAGGTCTCCGGGAAGGGGCGCCGCTGCTCCATGGCGTGTGCCAGGGCACGTTCGGCTCTCTGTCGGGCCTCGGGCCAGTTCCCCAGATGATAGAGGGCGGTCGCGAGGTTCAACTGGGCGAAGATCGCTTCCTGGGTGTCCGCCAGTCTCTCGCAAAGGTCCAGGTAGTCCCGGAACGTGCCTTCCGCCGCACCGTAACGGCCTGCGGCCATCCAGGCGTTGCCGAGATTGCCCAGGGCATCCGCGGCATCGTACAGGTTGCCCACCGAGCGGGTCAGGGCGATCGACTCGACGAGCTCGGCCGTGCCGCGGGCGAGGCCTTCCGGTCCCGTGAGGGTGCGGAGATAAGCCAGCAGGCTCATGATCGACGGCCGGAGCATCGCGAGGTCGTGGGTGGCGGCCATCGACAGCGCCCCTTCGAGGGTCCGGATGGCTTCCTCGTTCTGGCCCGTGAAGTAGGCGCATCGCCCCAGGTAGAAACGCGCGCGGACCTCCGAGGCGAAGAGGCCGCTGCCGGACGCGTGCGCGGCGCCCGATTCGAGGGTCGCGCGCGCCTCGTCGTACTTGCCGCGGGTGAGGAGCAGGATGCCCCGGGTCACGACGTGGTCGGCGTGCACGGAGGGTTCTGCCTCGGCCAGCTCGGCCATCCGCGGATCGTCGAGCAGGTCGAAGGCCTCGTCACGGCGGCCCAGCCTGCGCGCACAGCTCGCGAGGAAACCTTGCACGAGCGCCTTGCGGATCCGGTCGGGATCCTGGCTGTCGTGCCAGGCCTCCACCACCGGCAGGACCTCGCGGAAACCCCCGGCCGCGAACGTCTCCTCCACGGCCGAGCGGAGCCAGGGCCAGCCTTCCTCGAAGGCGCCCGCGTGGACCGCGTGGCGGGCAGCCCGCAGCCGGGTTTCCAAGTCGGCCTTCGGCCCGGAGTCGCGCAGCCGGGACCGCAGACCTTCGAGGGCCTTCGCGTGAAGCTGGATCCGACGTTCCGGCGCGGAACCGGCCTCGAACTGCGCGGCCAGGCTCGCGTCATGCAGGCGCCACGTGCCATCCCGGTGCCGCAAGGTGCCCGTATGCTGGGCGCGCATCAGGAGATCGATGATCGCCTCGATGGGCCGGTCGAGGAGGGTCGCGAGTTCCTCCATCGTGGCCTTCCCTCCCGAGACGGCGATCGCCTCGAGCAAGTGCCAGCAGTCCCCCTCCACCGTCGCGCGCAGGTCGGCCAGCGACGCCGCGGAGTGGGCCCTCGGTATCAGCAACTCCTCGAGGGGAGCTTCCCAGCTGCCGTTCACGGAACGGATGGCCCCGGTTCTCGACCAGTGCCGGACCGTCGTGACGAGGTCACCCGGATTCCCCTTGCTCAGGGTGAACAGCCGGGCGAGCACGTCGTCATGGAGGACTCCGCCGCCGAGCACGGCCTCGGCCACGCGACGCACGTCCTGCTCGCCCAGCGGTTGCAGGTGCAGGATCGTGAGGCGATCCAGCACGGAACGCTCCGGTGGCATCGGCTCGGATCGCCCTTCGATCCAGAGACCATCGGTACCTGCCAGACGGATGGCCAGGTGGTCGAGGAGGGCCCGTGAATCCGGATCGAGCCGGCTGGCTTCATCGATCAGGAGGACCCGTGGACGGGGGCTTGCGAGGGCCAGGGTCGTGACCGCATCGAAAATCCGCGCCTTTTCGGCAGGCCCGTCGAGCCAAGGCGCCGCCAGGCTCTCTCGGCCCGGAAGCAGCCGTGCGACGTGGGGTAGCGTGGCCTCACGGACGTCCGCCGGGGCTTCTTCGAGCAGGAACGTGATGAGGGGAACCGTATCGACATACGCGGCGGATGAGCCTCCTCGCGCCTCGACCATGAGGGTCGCGTGGCCCTCGCGGCGGGCTTGGGCTGCCACCCTGCGGAGCCATGTGCTCTTTCCGCTGGACCGGCCACCCTGGAGGACGAGGTGCCGGGTACCTGGCCCCGTCGCGGCAAACAGGCCCTCGATGGCCGCGTCGACGTGGTCCTGGCCGAGCAACGGGGGTTCCAGGTACACCCCCGGCGGCAGGGCATGGGCTGGCAGATCCAGGGCTCGCAGCACCTCCGAACCCGAGTTGAAGCGCCGGGATGGTTCCTTGGCGAGCAAGCGGTGCACGACGCGCGCCATCGCGGGCGAAAGTTCCGGGACGAGAGTCAGGAGATCAGGAGGTAACTCGTCGACATGCCGGTGGACGAGTGACGTGGCATCGAGTCCCTCGAAGGGAGGGCGACCGGCAAAGACCTGAAACAGAACACAGCCCAGGGCATACAGGTCGGCTCGACCATCGACGGGACGACCCAGGATGATCTCGGGCGCCATGTAGGCAGGCGTCCCCCGTATCGAACTCACCTGACCGATCGGACCCAGCAGGCCGAGGTCCATGAGGATGACGTGTCCGTCTGCCCGCAACCGGAGGTTCTCGGGGCGCAGGTCTCCGTGGACGAGCCCGTTGTGATGCAGGTGATCGAGGATTGACAGGACGCCGGGAAGCCAGGCGCGTACGCCTGCCTCGGACTGGCCGGCTGGCAGGTCGACGCCATCCACGATCTCCATCACCAGCTGAGGAACCCCGTCGAGGACGAAATCTTCGACGTGCCGGACCAGGTGGGGGTGCACGAGACGGGACAGGCCCCAGATTTCCTGCCGGAAGGCCGCGAGGCTGGCCTCGTCGCGGGCGAGGCAACGCTTCAGCGCGTATTCGATTCCCGTGTCGCGGTGCCGGACGCGCCAGACCTGTCCGATGGAGCCCTGCCCCAGGATGGCGAGGAACTCGTACCGCTCACATGTGTCACTCACCGAGATGCCTCCTGCGGGATCAGCCGGGGAATCGGGTATCATCTCGATGTCGAACCCCCTCCCGGCGAGAAGGTGTGTCCCGGCCCGGTCATGTGCAAACTTTATGCCCGAGCGCGAGCCTGATCAATACAGGGGATCTACTCCCGAAGACCGTGCCCGGGTCAAGAAGACCCAGGTGCCTCCCGAGGTGCCCAGGCGCGGCCTGAAGGCTGCTGCGCCCCGCGACGAACTCCTTTCACCCGAGCAGGAAGATCCGGGGGTCCCGGAGGCGGAGGTGCGCGAGTCGCTGGATCTCCTGAACCGGGTCCTGGCAGCTCTCGAAGAGCGCTTCGAACTCCTGTTCCGCGCCGTGGACGATGCCGAGATCGTCACGCCGGGTCTGATGAAGCACGCCTATCGCCACCGGATATCTCCCCACGGTGCGTCCATCGTCAAGCATCTGGTGCGCACGCTCCCGGCACGGCCCGCCTTGCTCAAGACGATCCAGGTCGTCCTCGTCAGGTTCCAGTCGGCGCAGCGACTCCGGGACGAGATCACCACCCGGACCTTGCGCGATCGTCCGGTCAGCGCCGCGACCGTCCGTGCCGTGCGCGCCCACTGCTACCACCTCGGTTCCCTCGGTGAGGCCGTGCGCGAGGATTACGTCCTGTCCCAGCTCTTTCCCTCTCCGCGTCAGGCGGGCCCGGCTCGCACGGCTGCCCGGACGGGGATGCTGCAGCTCAGCACGACACAACCCCTCGATGGCAAGCAGGCAGCCGATCAGGAGGCCCGGAAAAGGAAGGCGGCCGAGAGCCTGCTCCGGAACGTGCTACCTGGTTACGAGCGGCTGAAGCCCCTGCGCCCGGATGCGGGGCTCACGCGCGTCACGCTCTCGGGGTTGATGTCCTCGGGCTGGCCGGGTTTCAAGCTCCTGAGCATGCGGCTGATTGCAGCGCCCGAAACGCTCGAACTCGTCCAGCAGTTCCTTTCCGCCGTCGAGGCACTCGAGTCGGCTCTCGAGCACGGGGGGCCCGGGTTCACCCGGGAGGCCACCGTGCTCTCGATGACCTTGCAACGGTGTGAAGCGCATCCCTTGCTCGCGGACCTGCTGACGGCCGTTCGTTCCTCCTGAGTTTCGATGGCGGGATGCCGGGTACAGTCCCATCACGGGGTCTCTTGCGGAAAGGAATCGTCATGGGAAAGACAGGTCCTCTGAAGTCGGGTGGGGGCGGGAAACCTGCCCAGGTCAAGCGCAGTGAGACCGCCCCCCTCGCCCAGCCCAAGAGTCAGAATGCTCCGGGTCGACCGGCATCGGCGCAACCGGCCAGTCAGGGTCCGCGAGGGGACAGCAAGAACGTGACGGCCGCGGCCAGGCCCCGGGACAACGTCGGTTCGGCCCTGAGCGGTTTCAGCACCCGGAAAGAGGGTTCCGTCGATCAGAAACTCGCCCGCCATCTCGGCGCGGACGCTGCCGCGGCGCCCAAGAGCGAAGATCGGGACCGCGGCCGCAAGGCCGAGGGCAAGGACAGAAAACAGGAAGCTCGCAAGGCCGAAGGCGTGCCCAAAGAAAAGGGCGATCGCAAGGTCACGGCCAAGGACACGGACACGGGCACTCGTGACGCGAAGGGTGCCCGGAAGGCGGACAGTCGGGGCGGAGCGGAACGTCTCCCCCCCCCGCCTCTCGATCCGAAAGAGGCCATGTTTCAGGCAGTGAAGGCTGCCTTGCCCCCGGGGGCCGTCACATCTCTGGAGTCCATCCGGGCGATGCTGGACCAGCTCGACCTCGGGGGGCAGACCACCCTGCTCCAGCACCTGAACGACCTGGCCACGAGCGGGGTAGATGCGGCGGTCCAGGCGGCCGGGCTTTCGACGGGTGTCTTGCTCCACCAGCTGGTTGTAGAACTGGCCAATCCCGGTGTGATCAGGCAGGGCAACAAGGGCACGTGCGCCGCGACGACCGTTCAGTACTACATGGCCCTCAATCATCCCGCGGAGTATGTGCGCGTCGCCAAGGAGTTGCTCACCCAGGGACAGACCACGACGGCCAGTGGCGTCGTCTATCGGCGAGACGACACGTCCATCGCCCGGGACGACAATTGGAATCGGATGCCTCTCGACCGGATTGTCCAGGTCGCCTTCATGGATCAGGACAATGCCAACGGGCGGGTGTTGGGCGGGTACGATAACGCGCGAGATTTGCAGTCCGATGGCAAGCGCGGCATGTACATGGCCTCCACGGTCCGGATCTTGCAGGAACTCACGGCCGGATCCCAGGGGACCTTCAACCTTCTTGAAAGCGACTGGAACTGGGACGGTTCGCAGTGGCAGCCCGATCCGGCAAGCAAGCAACCCCTGCTGGACGGGATCCAGCGCTCCCTCGCCCGGGGGGTCGAGTCACCCGTCGGCCTGCGGTGGGATACCACGGGAACCATACACACGTCGCATGCCTTGCTCGTCACCAAGGTCCAGGATGGTCAGGTGTACCTCCGGAATCCCTGGGGCAGCGGGGATAGCATTAACTCCGCGAATCAGGGCCCCCCTCGCGAGGTGCTCGATGCCAGTGGCAACATTCGCATGACTCTTGCCGAATTCACGGCAAACCTTCAGAGTGCGGGGGTCGTGGCATGACGGGCTCACCCTCGAACGTGGAAAGGATGGACCGGCGATGAGCCTCCTGGAACAGACCGGCAAGCTGCTCGCGAACCTGACGGGTGCCCAGCCCGATTCGACCTCGGACTGGGCCGTCGTCCAGGCTCACCTGGAGGATGAACTCGGCAGCGTCATCGTCGAGTTCGACCGACCGGGTGGTCAGCCTGGCGATCGCCTCATGTGGACGCTGCGAGACCTGGAGGAGGGCCGGATCCGCTTCCACGATCCGGCACAGGACCCCCTCGACGTGACGGTCGGACGGGTCCTCAAGATGGATGGACTCCCTCCGCGCACCATCGTGGGGGACGGGCACCTGCTTATCGACGAGGGCGACATGGGCAAGCTGTTCGCCAGGGGACACGGGAAGGCCCTTTTGCCTGGCTCACCGGACGCATGACGTGACGGGCCGGGGGAGGCAAATCCCCCGGCCCTTTCCATCGAGTCGCGACCCGATCGTCACACCTGTCGCCGGGCCACCTGGTCGAGATACGTTTTCGACGAGGACACCGTGGGGGCGTCCATCTCGAGCAACTGCACGCGTGCCTGGAGATCCGCCAGCGGGATCTGCTTCACTCCCGGGGACATCGGGTCGCGGACGTGGGCCATCAGGCTGCCATCCGGCATCTGGGATAGCCGCTCGATGACGACGGCGTGCCCGATGGTTCCGCCGGGTTCGGGGGCCAGGAAGGCCGTGGCGTTCATGGTCTTCTCTCGACCCTTGTCGTCCACGCGGTTCATGATGAGCTGGTTCCAGACGGAGGCATCGGGTTCGACGAGGACGCGCTTGTAGCCCGTGAGCATCTCGTGGAGCCGACTGTACTGCTCGATGGTCAGGCCTCCGGGAATTTCACCGGCGAAAACCTTCCGCGCGGCTTTCAAGGCGACTGCACCGAACTGCGCGACGCCCGACGAGGCGGTGCCCCCCAGCGCACTTCCCAGCCGGAACAGACTTTCCTGGAACGCATCGGCCAGTGGATTTCGACCCTCTTTCGCCGTGAAGTCGGCGGGCAGGATCTCGAGCCGGCCCCCCCCGATCATGTCGGCCTTGCCCGTTCGTGCCAGTTCGCCGGCAAGGCGCGCGTATTCGGCCGGCTGCGCGCTCGCGAGGATGGATTGCATGGATGCCACGGTGCAGGTCGTGGTTCCTGTTCCCTGGTAAATCTGGGAGGGATCGGCGAGGTCGGTGACGAGCAACCGGACCAGGTCCTTGCCGGAAGGCATGCCCACCACGACCGAGGTCTTCAGGTCGATCAACTCGACCAGGTGAGTCAAGAGAGACTTGCCGCTGGCGTCCAGATCCTCCAGGGCCTTGCTGTCCTTGAGGCGCTCGAGCCCGGCCTGGATGCCGGGCTCACCGGCAAACGCAGCCTTGAGGACATCGATGGGTTCGACCAGGGCCGCCAGCGGGCTCGCTGTCACGCCGGTCGTCGCTGTCGGCCGCGAGCCCGAGTTGATGGGTCTGGTCGGGGCGGCCGGAGCCGTCCCGGCGGACGTCAGGCTCGGCGCGGTCGCCGCCTTTCTGAAGATCGGTCTCGTGGCGATCGCGGTCGAAGTCGGGGGCGTCGAGGTACCGGACTGGATCATCGCTGCTCACCTCTCGCGCGTCCATCGGGGCGACCATCGGTCTTGTACCCCGGTGGAACGCTTTTTCGTCGTGAGATTCACCATGCGATCAACGCTCATCTGGCAAAGGTTTACAGGCTCATGTCATGTGGGGTGTGACATGAATCATCGGTTTTGTATGTCTGGTCAACTCTTCTTTAAATGACTGTTTTCCGAGGTCGGTCTCGTACGACGGAACCGATGAGCATCCCGTACAGCCCCCCGGACCCGACGTTGGGTCCCCCGGGCGACAGTCGTCCCCGGCACGAAAGGACACGGACCCATGCGCTATCACACGCTGATCCTCGCGACCCTGCTCACCGTTCAGCCCGGCTGTGCCACCGTGAACCAGGCGACGCCTGTCACCGCCACCGGTGCCGTTCCCCAGGCCTCGCAAACCGTTCCGGTCACCTCGCTGGCCTACACGCAGACCGGTAGCATCCGCCTCGTGGGGGGAACGCTCGATGGTCGACAGATCCAGTACATCAGCTCGGACATCGCGGCAGCTCGCGTCACCGTGCTCGATGCCAGCAACAATGCCGTCGTGGCCCAGGTGACGTTCACGGGGGCGACCCTCCTTTCCCACCTGAACACCACCACCCGCGTGTTCTCGTTCAACGTCGACAATCTGCCCATCGCGAGTTCCGCGCGTCCCGCAGGCTTCAGCTACCTGGCCCGGGTCGAGGTCTTCCTCGACACCGGTCTGGCGACGGGCATCGGCAGCAGCACCTCCTCGGCTTTCAGCGTCAATTCCTCGCAGGTCACCACCGTCCAGATGCCGGCCCTCACGCTGAGCGCCACGCCACTCGGCAGCGCGACCGCCTCGCTGAGCATCACGGATTCGCCCGCCCCGGCCGTGGTGATCCGCTGATCCGGGAGGGGGTCGACGATGTGGGCCGGGGCCGCGTGGACGAACAGGGCGATCGCCTTGCTGGCGCTGCCGGTGTGGGCCGGCGTGAGCGGCTGCGGCCGGAATCTTCCGGGCGCCGTGTCGCCGGTGCCCGCGACCGGGTCGGTCCAGTTCTCGGTTCCTCTCGAGGGGCGTTCCATCCAGGTGGTGGCCTCGCAGGTCAAGTCGGTCCGGGTCACGCTGACCGGCCACACGGGTAAATCGACCGAGAAGCGCAATCTTCGTTCCAGCGTCGCCGGAGGTGCCCTGACCTTCGAGACGCTCCATCTGCCCGCGGGGACCTACACCCTCAAGGTCGCGGCCTTCCTCGATCAGGCGGAGACCCTCCCCTGTGGTGAGGTGAACGGTTCCCCGTTCCATGTTTCCGCGAACAGCAAGACCCTGCTCACG
>JBIIHZ010000187.1:0-4956 GCA_044235265.1 Candidatus Sericytochromatia bacterium | reverse complement strand
TACTTCCTGCGGTTCGAGCAGGCGCTCGACCAGCTCCTGCCAGGCCGCATCCGTCTCGACCCGATCGACGGTCTCGAACAGATCCTGCAGCGCCAGCGCCTGGTGACGTTCGAGACGCTGCTGGACGCCACCTGCGACGGCCTCGGGCCGTCCGACCGCGCCCAGCCAGTCCTGCTGACGCGCGATCCAGGCTTCCGGAAGCCGGACGTGCCCTCCCGTGTCCAGGCGCACGAACCTCGAACCGGAGCGCATCGCAGCCAGCAGGAGCTGGCCGTCGAGGGCCTGACCTTCGAGCGTCACGACGGTCTCGAGGTCGAACCAGTCGACGCCGGACACCACGCGCACGCTGACCTGAGAACGCCGACGGTCCACGCGGAGGCGCGACAGCCGCTCTTCACCGAAGGCCTGCCAGCCCTCCGAGATGAGGGAGGGCAGGTCGTCGAGGAGGAAGTCGAGGGCTCCCGGACCGCTCGCCACCCACTCGCCGTCCCCGCGCGGATCCAGGCTCGTGGCCGCGACCCGCCGCAGACAGGCCCGCTCCGCGTCGGCGAGACGGTGCCAGAATCCCCAGACCCCTTCGTGGCGCCCCGCCACGATAGGGCGCGGATCAGCCGGCAGGACGGGCAGGGCGTCCCCGTACAGGAAGCTCAGGCGAACGATGAGCGTCTCGCCATCTTCCTGCAGCGTGAGCCGGGGCACGGGAGCAACCTCGGGATGAACCACCCGCTGGAGCGCGGGGTCCTCGAGGTCCGGTGCGTCACCCTCCGGCGCCTCGTCCTGCCCGGCATCGCGGACGGGGAACAGGGTCGCGTCCAGTTGCACCCAGGCCGGTGAATCGCCGACGAGACGAGACGCTGAGAGCGGCAGCGCGACTCCGTCGAGTTCCCACACGCCCTCGTCCTGGGTCCACGTCGACAGCCGCCGGAAGACCACCGAGCGCTCCGTCACGATCGTCAGGGGCGAGCGCGCGGCGCCGTAGACGTGCGGATACCCTTCGAGCAGCCGCAGGACCGGATCGACGTCCTCCTCCAGCAGGGGGATTCCCCGGGCGTGCGGAGCCGAGAAGTCCCGGCCGTGGCGGCGATGAAAGGGCAGCAACCGCGCCAGGATCTCGCGATCGGCCTCGCGGAAGGGCTGGGGTGGCATCGACCAGAGGCCCAGAGGACGCGCTCGTCCGGGCTCCAGGGCCTCGTCGAGGCGAGCCACGTCCAGCGACAGCCAGAGACACTGGGGGCGCCGGTACAGGTGCTGCAGTTTCCGGGGCGGAGGAGCTGCCTGGAGGCCGTAGAGCAGCACCTCCTGACCGGGCTGCAGACCGCCGGCCAGAGATGGAGCGCTGGCTCCCGGCTCCGGACGGGCGGGACTGGCCGGTTTCGGGCCATCGAGGAAGGCCAGGCCCAGGGCTCCGACGTGCAGGCAGCGGGTACCGACCTCGCAATCACAGCGGGCCCGGAACGAATTGCCGTCCCACTCGAGCTGCACCTGGAAACGCTCCAGCGCCTCGTCCTGGACGAAGCCCGAGATGCGCACGGCTCCCGGACGCGGATGCGAGACGTCGGGAGGCGTGACGCCCCCGCGCTGGAAACAGGCCGCGCCAGGACGAAACGCCAGCGGTCCCACCCACTGCTCGAGTTGCCGGAAGGAAAAAGTTCGGGGAGCCTCGTTCACGATGGTGGTCTCGACCAGGCATGGGGCCCGGAGCAGGTTGCACGTCGGCGTGACGACGCGGCGGTGGGACGAGGACCACCGGGCCCTCACCAGACCATGATAGCATCCCGCCCCCCGCGATCAGGTTGGACGGACCGTTCACGCTCCGAGCAACTGTCGGATCCGTCGCGCGTCGATCCCGCGACTCTGCGAGAGCACGGCCAGCGAGGCCTGCTCGATGATCCGCGTGGTCGTGGTGCTGACCACGGCCTTCCCGACGTCGAGATCGACGATGCGAGAACGGGCAGCCTCGGAGCGGTGGGCCACGTCGGTCGCCATGTTCAGCTGTGAGGAGATCCGGTTCATCTGGGCTCCCACGCTGGAGCGGATGGCGGAAAGACGGGCGATCGCCTCGTCGATCCGGGCGATCGCGGCAAGCGCCTCGTCCTGCTCGTCCATGCAAAGGTGGTGGAGGCCGAGCGTCTCCAGCGTCACCGGGTCGATCACGAGGTGATAGCCGTCCCCGGCGCTCGCGCCGTTCTGGAGGTGGATCTGCAGGGCGCTCGGGGCCAGGTTGGTGTACCGGTAGCCGATGGATACGACGTTGCCGGAGCCGCTCAGGCGAGATGCCCCGTTGAGCTGGATCTGGTACCCCTGGTAAGTCTGGATACCCCGGACGGACGGCCCCGGCGCCTTCGTGATCGAGAACCCGTCCACCGGATCCGCCGGCACGGGCTGCCCGTTGACCGTCACCTGCACGGAACTCTCGTCGATGATGGCCCCGCGGGGATCGGGTATCCCCTCGCAGGATGTCGAGGCTTGCGGCAGGTCCGGCGTGAGCGCGAAGACCAGATCGCCCGGCACGGTGTAATGCACGACGTAGGCCGTCGTGCTCGCAGCATCGGGCCGGGCTGCCCCGACGAGCCGGACCTGCGACGGAGCGGCGGACGAGAGCGTGAAGCCGTCGGGAGAATCCTGTTGCAGGAACACCCCTGCCCGCTCGACCTTCACCGAGCCTGTCGTCGGCTGCCCGGTGTAGATGTTCGCGCCCTGCGACAGCGTGAGATCATGGGCCGTCGTATCGGGCGTCCCGTCCACGAGGTAACGCACGACGACGGGGTGGCTGGCGTCCGGAAGTGCGGCCCCGTTCAGCGTGAGCGTGGAGGTGGCGGGATCGAAGGTGTAGCCATCGACGGGATCGGGCGCCACGTTGACACCGTTCACCTGCACCACGATCGCCCGGGGGCCCGTGCTGCCCGGTGTGGTACCGTAGGTGCCCGTTCCTGGCAGCGTCATCTGAAGCCTGGCATCCTGGTTGGCCGTGACCCCGGCCCCGTCCGTCCAGGCCTGAACCTCGATGGACTGGTCAACACCAGGCCGTGCGCTCCCGTGGAGGCTCACGACCTTCCCCGAGAGGGTGAACCCGTTCGTCGCGGTCGGAACGTGCGGCACCTCGACGCCACCCACCCGGACCCGGATGGCCTGGTCCGCCCCGGCCACGCCCAGGTTCCAGGTTTCGGGAAGGGGCCCCAGCGTGACGCTCACGCTCCCGTCCTGGTTCGCCGAGGTGGCAGAGGAGCCCGAGTAATCGGTGTGATACCGGATCGAGACGGTCTGGTCTCCCGCGGGGCGGGCATGGCCAAACAGACGGAACGTGCCAGACGCGGCATCGAAGTCGAAACCGCTGGTCCCCGTCGGGTCGTAAGGTACCGCAACCCCACCCACGATCACGGCGACCGAGCTCATCGGAGTGCCGAGGCCATAGACCTCGGGAACGCGACCCGGTTTGATCTCGACCACCCCATCCTGGTCGGTCGGCACGACGTGATCGGACTGGTAATAAACTCGGAGCTGGTCGTTCGAATCCACCCGTCCCGATCCGTACAGCGTCAGCGAGCGGCCATCGAGTGCGAGATCGTACCCGTCGGTGTGAGTCGGATCGTGCGGAACCCACGTCAAGGCGCCCGTCACGTCACGCTTCTGGACCTTGATGGAACGCTCGCCGTCGCTCGCGCGGGTGTAGTTCTCCGCGACGTGCGACAGGGTCATCGTCTGGTTGATGCCCAGCAAATCCCCGTCCTGGTTCAGGAGAGTCGGCGCGCCCAGGCTCAGCGCCGCAGGATCGAATGACGCGACGTGAACATCGCTTCCCGAGGTGTAGGCGATCCGGGATCCGTCATTCGAGAAGGCCATGGTCATCGACGACGAGGGGGAGAGCGTGACGAGTGCCTCGGACGAATTGCGCGGGATGCTGCCGTTCTTGCTGACATAGAGTCCGTCATAGATCTTGGCGCCCCCGACCAGGGTCCGGTGGTTCTGCAACGTGTAGGTCAGGCCCCCGATCGTCCGGGTCTGGTGGCGCGTGAAGGTTTCCCCGCTCGTGACCGACGCGATCCCGCCCGAGGCGGGCACCATGTAGCGCGACCCACTGCGACTCGACTCGAACTCGATGCGCTGGTCGTCCATCGACCAGCCCGGGAAAGATTCCACCGAGGTGAACGTGTCGCTCCGGCTGTAACTCTCGCTGGACTTCTGGGCGGTCGTCGGGGTAACCAGCATGGATCTGATCTGCGGTGACGCCGATATGGCCTCGCTCCTGCCGCGGGTGAAGTGCTCGGTCTTGGGCGTGTAGGTATTCAGATCCGTCAGGACACCGCGCAGGATCGGCAGTTCGTTGAAGGTGGTCTCGCGGGATATGGCCTCGATCTGCTGACGAAGTTCGAAGGCCTCATCGTCGATGGCCTGCCGTTCCCCGTCGGTGACCGACGCGTTGGCGGCCTGGACCGCGAGGGTGCGGAGGCGCTGGAGCGTGTCCGCGATCTCGGAAAGGGCGCCGTCGGCGGTCCTGGCCAGGGAAAGGCCGTCCGCGAGGTTACGCGAAGCCTGCTCGTGGCCCCGGACCCGGGCCTGGAGCTTGCTCGCGATCGCCGAACCGGCAGCATCATCCGAGGCCGTGTTGATGCGCAGCCCCGTGGACAGGCGACCGAGCAGCCCCCCCATGGTCCGGTCCTGACGCGACAGATTGTTCAGGACAGACCCGGAAACGCCTGAATCCATGCGCATGCGCGTGCTTCTCCCTGGCAGATGACGTGATCGCATCATCACGCAACTCCGCCATGATCCTTATCGACACGAAGCGCCGAACACTTTATGACACATCCGATCAGATCCTCACCGAGACGACCTTCAATCAGCCTGCGACGGAGGCGTGATCAGAGCTATCGCCCCCGCAAAAAGGCCCGAGGCGCCCGTCCCAGTCGCGTGAATCGCGGGGTCGGGCGCCTCGAGGGCTGCAAGTTCCTGGCGGCG
>JBIIHZ010000186.1:0-4989 GCA_044235265.1 Candidatus Sericytochromatia bacterium | reverse complement strand
AGGATGCCGAGGTGACACTCGTGAGCTACGGGTCGAGCTGCCAGGCGATCGACGAGGCCCGGGCCCTGCTCGCCGAGGCCGGAGTCCCCACCAACGGGCTCCGCGTGATGGCGCTGCCGTTCCATGCCGAGGTGCGTGAGGTGCTCGGACGCAGTGCGCGCATCTACGTCGTCGACCAGAACCGTGACGCTCAGATGGCCGACCTGCTGCGGCTCGAACTCGGGCCCGAGGTCGCGGCCCGGATCCGGTCCATCCGTCATTACGACGGCATGCCCCTCGATGCGGGGAGTGTCGTCGATCCCCTTCTCGCGCAGGAAAGAGCCTGAGATGACCGCCACCACGACCTCTGCCGCCACCAACCGGATCGGGCTCTCCCTGAACGACTACAAGGGCGGTCCTTCCACGCTCTGCGCCGGCTGCGGTCATGACGCCATCACGGCCCAGATCATCCGCGCCTGCTACGAGCTGGGCGTCGAGCCACACCGGGTGGCCAAGCTCTCGGGGATCGGGTGCTCGTCCAAGACGCCCGCCTACTTCCTGAACCGGGCCCACGGCTTCAACTCGGTCCACGGACGCATGCCCTCGGTCGCGACCGGAGTCACGCTCGCGAACCGGGACCTGCTGGCGCTGGGCGTCTCGGGCGACGGGGACACCGCCTCGATCGGACTCGGGCAGTTCGCCCACATGGTGCGGCGCAACGTGCCCATCGTGTACATCGTCGAGAACAACGGGGTCTATGGGCTCACCAAGGGGCAGTTCAGCGCGACGGCCGACGTGGGCTCGACCCTCAAGAGTGGCGTCATGAACGAGCTACCGCCCATCGACGTCTGCATGCTCGCCCTCCAGCTGGGCTGTACCTTCGTGGCCCGCTCGTTCTCGGGTGACCCCAGACAGCTGGTGGCCCTGCTGCAGGCGGCGATCGCCCATCGCGGGACGGCCGTGCTCGATGTCGTGAGCCCCTGCGTGACCTTCAACAACCACGAGGGGTCCACCAAGAGCTACCAGGCGGCGCGGGACCATGACATGCCGCTGCACCAGCTGGGCTTCATCCCTGCCTTCGCCCCCATCGAGACCGAGATCGAGCCGGGTGAGGTGCGCGAGGTCGGTCTACACGATGGTTCACGCCTCGTCATCCGCAAGCTGGACCGTGACCACGATCCCTCCGATCGGCAGGCGGCCATCCGGTTGCTGCTGGAGAGTGAAGGCAAGCAAGAGCTCGTCACGGGCCTCCTGCACCTGCGGACGGACGGAGAGGCCCTGCCCGAGCGTCTGAACCTGGTGGATGCCCCCCTGGCCCGGCTTGCCGATGCGCAGGTCAAACCCGGCCCCGACGTCCTCGCGAAGCTGATGGTCGAGCTGGCCTGAGGGGTCCTCAGGTGCCGAGCGCCTCGAGCCGGTCGAACCGGAAGGTCAGCCCCAGCAACTGACGCATCGCCCACTCGGCCTCCCGGGTGTTCTTGTAGGCATTGAACCGCAGCGTGAGGGCCGTGACGCTGCCGAGCGGGACCTGGACCTGGGCTTCCTCGTCCAGGAGGATGCCCTCATTCTGCCAGTCTCCGGTGGCGAAGACGCGGCTCTGGGACGACAGCTGGATGCCCTGCCAGGCCCCCTTCATGGCCAGGAGCAGCGTGCCGCCCAGCCGGTCCGGGACCGCGGGGTCGAGGAACTGGCGGCGGAACTCGAGACCTTCCCGCAGGTCGATCCCGGGAAGGAGCGTGTGGCTGATGCCGCCGCCGAACTGTCCCAGCAGGAAGCCCTTGCCGGAGGCGTCCGGGCTGAACCGGGTGCTCACCTGGTAGGACCCGAAGGGTCGGAACAGGTCAGAGCCCCCCAGGGTGCCGCGGTAGGTTCCCATGGCCTGGATGAGGTCCGTCGAGGTCTGGCTCGCTCCGCCGGCCAGCTGGTCGGCGCGATAGGCGAGCTGGAGCGTCTGCGCGAAGTCGTGGGGGCCCCAGGCCGTGCCCAGCTGCCACGTGGCCTCCCCGCCCCAGTTGAGCCCGCTCCGGTCACTCTGCCAGGGCAGTTCCGGGTAGCGGCCGTTGCGGGTGTCGACGTTTCGCTGCTGGGCATCCGTCATGAACTGGAAAGAGCTCTTCCAGAAGAGGTCGTCCTCCAGGCCCGAACGATGGTCTGCCCCGAGCATCTGGCCCGTGGCTCCGAGGGCCCTCAGTTCACGCTCCACCGCCCGCCTGACCGTGAAGGGCAGGATCCTGGGGTGAAAGCTCTCGAGGCCTTCCGGGCCGCCGGGAGGGGGGTAGGCCATCGGGCGGGTCACGACCACCCGGTACGTCGAGCGCTCGTCCAGCGGATGACCGTTCACGAGCCAGCCGCTGGGGCCACGGCGCCATCCCGCCGTCACGGGATCCCGGACCCGCCCCATCAGCCCGGCCAGCCGGGAGCCGGGGATGTCGACGGTCACCAGGGCGTCTTCCCACCGGACCAGGGCCAGCAGGGCCCTCGGATGCCGGATCGCGCCCAGGAGGGCCGGGGACTCGAACAGGCCGCCGGGAAAGAGCGCCAGCTCGCCGTGGGCCTGTTCGCGGCAGATCTCCGCGATGAGGGACCGGGCTTCCCCGGCCTCCAGGCGAGGGTCCAGGGCCGCCAGACCCTCCTGGGCGCGTTCCCAGGCCGCCAGCAGCGATGCACGCGCCGCTTCCCACCAGCCCTGGAAGGCCTGCACGGCGGGTGAGGGCTGCCAGGGCCCGTGGAGACGGGTGATGCGGGTGTTGATCTGGACGCGTCCTTCGGGATCCGTCTGGAGTTCGGCCTTGCAGAGCGTCTGGCCGAAGGCTCCCCCGTGCAGGGCATGCTTGCCGTCTCCGCTCGACAGATCCCGCTGGGGGCTCGTCGTCGGATCCCGTCCCACGAGCCCGCCGAAGATCAGGTCCACTCCCGAACCGGCTTCGAGGAGCATCGTCTCCTGTTCCAGATCGAGACGCGCCAGGGCAACCACGACGTCAGGCGCGTGCTGTTCCCGGATCCGGCGAGCCCATGTCCGGGCGCTGACCAGCGGGGGGTCAATGACGAGACGTCGCTGGTCAGCCACGTCCAGGTGGTTGATCTGGTCAGGGCCGAGCAGGCCCAGGACCGCGATCCGTCGTCCGCCTCGCTCGAAGAGCAGGTACGGAGCCCCCACCGGATCCCCCGAATCCTGCCAGACCAGGTTCGTGGTCACGAGCCGGACCCTGGCCGTCCGGGTCAGCCCCAGCAGGTGTCCCAGGCCCCGGGCGAAATCGTGATCGGCCGGTAGCCAGGCGACCGCTCCCAGACGATCCAGGGCCTCGACGACGACCGGACCACCCGAGGTGGTCATCACCGGATCGGGGCCGAGCACGTTCCCGACGCAGAGGAGGATCCGTTGCTCCGGCTCGAACCGGTCCTGGAAAGCGGCCAGCCGGACCGCGCCACCCGTATCCTGGACCGGATCGAGCCGTCCCAGCCAGTCTCCCGTCCCCAGCAGGGTTGGCCCCGTAGCTGCGCCAGCAGGGTCGGCGAGGAGGGCGAGGAGCAGCAGCGCGCCCCACGGACGCCACCGGGGGCGGGTCTCCCGGTCGGGCCGCGGTGCGCGAATCATCGGCGACGGTGCTTCCAGGGAGCCCCGCTCAGGGTCCGGTCCCAGTCATCCAGCACGAGGTGCTCGTGCGAGGCCAGGCATTCGATGCGCTGGAGGAGCCCCGGATCTTTGGCGCCCTCCGGCCAGACGGGATGGAAGATCACGGAACGGACCTGGCCTCCGGCCAGCGAGGTGGCCCATACCTGCATGTCGTTGCGATTCGATAGCGGCACGTAGCGCTTCTTCGGGCCCGTCAGGGCCGCGAAGCTGCGCTCGAGCTGCCCCCAGCTGCTGGCCGCCGAGGGCTCGAGCAGGGCTGCTCGCTCTTCGGAGAGCTTCATGAAGTCGGGGATGGAGTCGGGACCTTTCACCTCGCGCAGCTGGACGATCCCGACGACGCGTCTGGCACCCGTCTCTTCGACCGTCACGACGACATGCGGGAGATACACGAAACCCGAGGTCAGCAGCGGGTCACAGGGCAGCAGCCCCGGCCCCACCGTCTTTTCGGCGCCGCGTGCCGATTCCCAGACGGAATACCGGACCCCCCGGTCGTAAAGGCCACCCGAGCGTCCCAGCGGTCCCAGCAAGGGCCTGTAGGTGTCCAGGGGACGTCCCGGGGGAAGGTCCGAAAGTGTCGTATCGCCCCCCCGCTCCTGGTTGCCCGTGCCGTGTCCTTGCCCGTGCCCTGCCAGAGCCGGCTGGATCCAGCCGAGACTGGCCACCAGTGCGAGGAGGCCGCCCGGACCGGTCAGGAGACGGTGCGTGAAGGGTCGAGGTTTCTGGTAGGTCATCGACATTTCCTTACCCTGAAAGCGGCAAGCCCAGCCGGACATGCTATGCTTCCGGCCATGTCTGGTGTCAAGCGTGGATGGGTGAGGCGAGGGGCCACGGCGGCCCTGACGGCCCTGACGGGGGTGCTGGCGCTCGGGGCACGAGCCGTTCCGGGCCTGCCCGATCCGGGTGCGCGTTCCGCCATCCTGCACATGCTCGAGCAGCAGGAGCGATTCCTGGTAGGGGCGGGACGCCTGCAGCGCCCGGTGCTGGGGGACTCCCAGCCGGGGCTCCCGCGTCTCCAGGCGACCATCCGGGCCCTGATCGAGCTGTATCGTTCCGATCTCGACGAGGCGGCGATCGCCCGGGCCCTCGCGACCCGGTTCGAGCGCGTGACCCTGGCGCCCGAGATCCTGCTGACGGGCTATCACCTGCCCGTGCTCGACGTCCGCGATCGCCCCGATGCCGAGTTTCGCCATCCCCTCTACCGGCGCCCTCCGGACCTGATCGAGGTCGACCTGGGCCAGTTCCGGCCGGAGTGGCAGGGCCAGAGTCTGGCCGGGAGGTTGCGGGACGGTCGCCTCCTGCCGTATCCCGACCGCCAGGCCATCGAGGACCGCGGCGCCCTGGCGGGCCAGGGGCTGGAACTGGCCTGGGCCCGGGAC
>JBIIHZ010000185.1:0-5010 GCA_044235265.1 Candidatus Sericytochromatia bacterium | reverse complement strand
GGAGATGGAGACGGCCAGGGGAAAGAGCTTGGCCATGTCGAAGGCCTCGATGGCCGACTTCAGCTGGCTGACCTGCCCCTCGAGTTGCCCGGCCTTTTCCATGAGCAGACCGTTGAACTGACCGGCGGTCCGCCCCAGGTTGGCGGCCTGCATGGCGTGCCCGGGATGGTTCGGCTGCTGCTTGAGGCCCTGCTGCAGCTGGGTGGCGAGTTGCACGATCTGGCTGGCCCGGTTGACGTTCGGATCGGCGAGCACCCCGGAGTTGAGCGAGATCAGGCGAGCCAGGTCGGCGATCGCCGCGAACTTGCGGTCGAGCACGGCCTGCGCGACCTGGATCATCTGCTGGTTGACCTGCGAGATCTTCTCGGCTGAGGAGGTGGCCGTGAGTCCGGTCTGGCCGCTGCCCGCAGCGGCCAACGACTCGGGCTCGAGGGCCGCCAGGATCATCGCATCGCGGCTCAGGGCCCCCGACAGGTCCGACAGGGCCGTGAAATCCTTGTTCTGGTGGGCCTTCTCGAGTCGCTGCGCCAGCATGTCGACCATCTTGAGCTTCTTGTCGAGCAGGGCATCGAACTGCTGGGCCAGGTCATCCCACGAGCCGACGAGTTCCTTCACCTTCTTGATGGGCGTGGCGGCGATCTTGTCGCCGAGCTCCTGGACCTGCTGCGCCATCGTGAGGAGGTCGTCCCGGAAGAAGGCCGAGTCGATCACGAGCGTGGCGCCTAGGAAGGCCAGCGTGGGGTAATCCCGCATCTGGGCCGCCCTGTCGAAACTGCCAGCCTGGGTGGCCAGCATCTCGCGCTTCTGCTGGACGACCTGGAGCAGCACCCGTGCTCTCGAAAGCGCACCCTCGAGAGCGGCCATGAGTTCGGCCTGATCCTGGGTCGCCACGGCGCGCGCCAGAGCCCCGGATGGGGGAGTGACGGGCAAGGGATCGTGGGGTTCGGCCATCTCGCCCCCCCCGGCGACGAGGGCAGGGGACTGCACCGGATCCGGCTGCCAGGAATCATCCCCGTCGATGAGAGTCTGCACGGGCGCGAACGCGGGCTCGTGTGCGACATCGGGATTCGCGCCGAGGTCGTCGAGCCCCCCGCCCCCGCCCGCCCCCCGGGGCGTCGAGAGGGGCAGACGAGCCGGAGAGGCCGAACCGAGATGCTTACGGCGCTTCTTCTTGCGTCGACGGGGGGGAGCCTTCACCAGGCCCAGGCGTCGGAGGAGTCGTTCGAGCAACGTGAACTTCATGAGGTTGGCGAATCCCTTCGCCCCCCCTTGTACCCGCGGCGAGGGTTCCCTAGCGTCTCGCCTCCGGGGATTTCACCACGAGGACGTCGCAGGGCGCGTGCTCGACGACCCGGCCCGAGACGCTGCCGAGCAGGAATCGCTCGAAACCCGTTCGCCCGTGCGAGCCGACGACGACGAGGTCCACGGCCTCGCGCCGCGCGAGTTCCAGGATGACCGTCGCGGGGTCCCCCATCTCGACGACCCGCGAGACCTCCACGCCGCCGGCGGTGAGCAGATCGGCGACCGTCGCGACGTGATGGACGGCCTCGCTGGAGAGACGGTTCTCGAAAGCGACCAGATCGAGCACGGGGGGACCGATGGCCCCCACGAAACCGCCAGCCGGATTCGGGTAGGCCGACGCGACGATCGCGGGCCCTTCCTTCCAGAAGTGCCGTAACCAGGTCTCCGCGGCTCGAACGGAGCTTTCCGAGCCGTCCGTGGTGAGCAGGGTCTTCACGCCACCCTCCCCTGTCGATCCGGGACGCGGTTGCCCCGGGGTATCGGTGGGTATGATACGGGGGTCGTCCCCCCCCTCCTAGTGCCGAGCGGGAGCCTCACCTCGTCCATGTCCACTCATCAGACTCCCGCCCCGTCCCTCGATCTCGCTCGCGATGCAGCCCTGATGCAACGCGCCATCGCCCTGGCCGAGCAGGGCCGGGGCTGGACCGGCCCGAATCCGCTGGTCGGTGCCGTGGTCGTCCGGGACGGACAGGTGGTGGGTGAGGGGTTCCATGCCCGACCGGGGCGATCGCAGGCCGAAGGGTTCGCGCTCGATGCGGCCGGCGAGGCGTCGCAAGGCGGGACGATGTTCGTCACGATCGAACCCTGGCTCCAGGGTCCCGCCCTGACGCGCATCCTCGATGGCGGGATCCGGCGGGTGATCGTGGGCATGCTCGAACCGCACCCCCAGCGCGAAGGCCAGGCCGTCGCCTGGCTGCGCGCGGCGGGTCTCGAGGTCGAGGTGGGCGTCGAGGGTGAGGCCGCCCGACGCCTCAACGAGGTCTACGTCAAGCACACCCTGACCCGGCGCCCCTTCGTGGCGCTGGGCACCACGATGAGTCTGGACGGAAAGATCGCCACCTACACGGGTGAGGCGGTCTATCCCACCACGGCCGAGGCACGGGAGGCCTTCGAAGGGCTCCGCGCGATGCACGATGCCGTGGTCGTGACGGTCCATCAGGTGCTCGAGGCGAATCCGGACATCAAGATCCCGGGCTCTCGCCATCGCACGCCGCTGCGGATCGTGCTCGATGCGCTCGCCCGGACCCCGACCGTCAGCCACCTGCTGGCCCGACCCGCCGGCACGGGCCTGCTGCGTCCGAGCACCCTCATCGTCGTGACCCGGCATGCGCCTCAGGATCGCATCCGCGCCCTCCAGGCAGCCGGAGCGGAGATCGTGGTGGCCCCGGAAACAGGGGGCATCCTCGAACCGCGGATCGATCTGATGCGCCTCATGACGATCCTGGGCAGGAGGGACATCACGAGCCTGCTCTTCGAGGGCCACGGCAACCTGTTCGCCTCGTGCCTCGAGGCCGGGATCGTCGACAAGCTCCACGTGGCGATCGCCCCCGTCCTGATAGGGGGGCACGGGACCCTGACGCCCGTCGAGGGGAGCGGTGTCTCGCTCGTGGAGGCCGGTTTCTCGCTCAGGGATCTGACCGCCCGTCCCGTCGGAAACCATCTCCTGGTGGAAGCCTATCCTGCCCGGCCCGGCCAGG
This sequence comes from Candidatus Sericytochromatia bacterium, assembly GCA_044235265.1. Classification (GTDB taxonomy): domain Bacteria; phylum Cyanobacteriota; class Sericytochromatia; order S15B-MN24; family UBA4093; genus JAYKJE01. Next base: position 2,011 of record JBIIHZ010000185.1, on the reverse strand, counting down.
AATCCTGAGTCGCCGTCGCGACGTTGGCCCCACCGGGACGATCGTCCCGGTGGGGCTTTTCCTTGCCCATGAAAGCCGATCGATCTTTTTCGAAAACATCTCTTGCATTGGTGCTAATCTGGTGTTAACGTGAAGCTTAGTTTAAGCCAAAGTTAACCCCCCTTCCACCTACAGGAGATACCGGCATGGCCAATCTTCGCGCCTCCCGCATCCTCGTCGCCGTCGGAGCCCTGACGCTTGCGGCTTGCGGCCTCAACGTCGGCCCCACGGCCCCCCGCCTCGCCGCCGGCTCCAACGTGGGCGCCGAGTCGGTCCCCGGCCAGATCCTCGTCAAGTTCCGTCCGGCGGCTGACATGGTCGACGCGGCCAGCACCTACGGCCTGACGGCCATCCGTCGCAACGGCCGCACGGGCATGCAGCTCGTCGCGGTGAAGGGCAACGTCCAGTCGACGATCGCGTCGCTCCAGAAGTCCGGTCTGGTCGAGTACGCCGAGCCCAACTTCGTGATGCGGGCGACCGCGCTGCGCCTCGAGCCGAACGACCCGATGATCAAGGAGCAGTACGCCGTCGACAAGCTCCAGCTGCGCGAAGCGTGGGACATCAACCAGGGCTCCGAGAAGACCCTGCTCGCCATCGTCGACACGGGCATCGACTACAACCACCCCGAGTTCGCTGGCCGCGTGATCAACGGCAAGGACTTCGCCAACAACGACAACGACTCGATGGATGACCAGGGCCACGGCACGCACTGCGCCGGTATCGCCGCTGCCTCGGCGAACAACGGTGTCGGCATCGCCGGTGTGGCCCCCGGCGTCAAGCTCCTTGGCGTCAAGGTGCTCGCCGCCAACGGCAGCGGCTCGTACGAGGGTGTCGCCAACGGCATCATCTACGCCGCCGACCAGGGTGCCAAGGTCATCTCGATGAGCCTGGGTGGCCGCGCCTCGTCGAAGGCCGTCGAGGACGCCTGCAAGTACGCCATCGACAAGGGTGCGCTGGTCGTGGCCGCGATGGGCAACGACGGCCGCGAGGTCAAGTCGTATCCCGCAGCCATCCCCGGTGTGCTGGCCGTCGGTTCGACCGACAGCGCCGATGCCCGCTCCTCGTTCTCGAACATGGGCGCGCACATCTCGGTCTCGGCTCCCGGTTCGAAGATCCTTTCGACCCTGCCGATGAAGTCCAACTCGCTCGGCAAGACCGAGTACGGCGTCCTGTCGGGCACCTCGATGGCCTGCCCGGCCGTCTCGGGTCTTGCCTCGCTGCTGCGCGACCAGGCTCCGGAGCAGAACGCCGACCAGATCCGGACCCGGATCGAGAAGTCTTCGGACGACCTCGGCGCCCAGGGCTTCGACAAGCAGTTCGGCTTCGGTCGCATCAACGCCCTCAAGGCGCTCTCGACCCGCTGATCCAGCTTCTGCTGGAGGGCCCGCCCCGGTCTCGGGGCGGGCCCTCTCGTCGTACCGGGGGAGCGGAAGGTTCTTCCGCTCCCCCGGCATGCGTTCAATCGAACAGATGCGTGGCCAGCCATGAGCCGAGATGGATCTCGAAGACCTCCCCCGTCTCCAGGGAGGCGACGGGCACGGCCCCGAGCCAGGCATTGGTACAGATCACCTCGCGCGCCGCCATCAGGGTCTCGAGGGAAACCACCCGCTCCCGGACCTCCATTCCTCCTCGCACGAGCAGATCGCAGGCACGGGCGCGCGCGACCCCGGGAAGCGCACCCAGCGTGAGAGGAGGGGTCCAGACCGTCCCGTCGTCCATCACCGCGAACAGGCTGGTGCGGCTTCCCTCGACCACCCGTCCGGCCTCGTCGAGCATCAGGAGTTCATCGAGGCCACGCCGTCGCGCCTCGGCCAGGGCCCGGTCCCAGGGCACGCGTGCCGTCTGCTTGTGAGCTCCGGCGCCAGGACCGGGATGACCGGCCCCCACACCGATCCGCCAGGGTCCCCGCTCCGGAGTGGCGGCTTCGAGCCGGGCCGCCACGTGCGGTCGTTCATCCCCCATCCAGGCGGTG
>JBIIHZ010000184.1:0-5014 GCA_044235265.1 Candidatus Sericytochromatia bacterium | reverse complement strand
CGAGACTGCCGTCGATCTCGCGCGGATGGCCGGTCTGCGGCCGGCCGGGGTCATCTGCGAGATTCTCGATCCGGATGGCTCGATGGCCCGGCTTCCGGGCCTGCTTACCTTCGCGCGGGAGCATGGCCTGCTCGTGACGAGCGTCGCGAAGCTCATCGCGTATCGCCTGGGCTCCGAGCGCTTCGTCGTGCGTGAGAGCGAGGCGCGTCTGCCGACCCGCTTCGGAGAATTCCGGATCGTGGGATACGTCAACCAGCTCAACGACTCGCACCATGTCGCGCTCGTGATGGGGGATCCCACCGAGGATGGGGCGCTCGTCCGGATGCATTCCGAGTGTCTCACGGGAGATGCCCTGGGTTCGTTGCGTTGCGACTGTGGCGCCCAGCGGGACCACGCGCTCGAGGCGATCGCCCGCGAGGGCCGTGGCGTGCTCGTGTACCTCCGCCAGGAAGGTCGTGGGATCGGCCTCATCAACAAGATCCATGCCTACCGCCTCCAGGATCAGGGGCTCGACACGGTCGAAGCCAACCTGCGCCTGGGTTTCCCGGCGGATCTCCGAGACTACGGCGTCGGTGCCCAGATCCTGGTGGATCTGGGGGTTCATCGGATGCGCCTCCTGACCAACAACCCCCGGAAGGTCACGGCCCTCGACGGGTACGGTCTCGAGGTGGTCGATCGCGTACCGATCCAGATCGAATCGAACCCCCACAACGAGCGCTATCTCGACACGAAGCAGCAGAAGCTGGGACACTTGCTCTCGTGACCCCCGTCCCCTCCCAGACCGCGAGGATCTCCATGCCCCACACGATCGGCGGCCACCTGCTGGCCCAGGGTTTCCGTTTCGCCATCGTCATCGCCCGCTTCAACGACTTCATCGGCAACCGGCTGCTCTCGGGGGCGATCGACGCCATCACCCGCCACGGTGGAAACGACGAGCAGGTCACGGTGGTCTGGGTGCCCGGCGCCTTCGAGATCCCGCTGGTGGCCCAGCGCCTCGCGCGGTCCGGCGACTTCGATGCCGTGATCTGTCTGGGGGCCGTCATCCGGGGTTCGACGCCGCACTTCGACTACGTGTCGTCCGAGATGGCCAAGGGAATCGCCCAGGCGGCGCTCCAGACCGGGAAGCCGGTGGTCTTCGGGGTGCTCACGACCGACACCATCGAGCAGGCCGTCGAGCGCGCCGGGACGAAGGCGGGTAACAAGGGGTGGGAAGCCGCCGTCACGGCGATCGAGATGGCGCATCTCATGGGGCAGCTGCCCGGGTAGGCACCGGTTAAGATCCGGCAGGGGCGGGAATACACCGTTGTGATTCCCCCCTTGGCGAGGATTCCATGCGCTCCTTCAAAAGAACTACGGGCCAGATCTCGGTTTTTGCCGCGCTGGGGATCGTGGCGTGCACCGGCTCCGGGGTCAACGTGTCGGTGTCCGGCACGCCGGCTGACCAGCCAGGTCTCGTATCGGGTACCGTGACGGGGGGGGCGCGCATCGACCAGATCGCCGCGGGCCAGCGTCCGAGCTCCGCTCCGACCTCGGGCCCCTCGCAGGCGCCCGGGGCGGCCACTCCCGTACCCACTCCCACCCCCGTCCCCACCCCCGAACCGACGCAACCCCCACCGCCACCGGTATTCACGGTGGCCCTCGATCGGTCCCTCGTCCCGCCCATTCTCGAGATGCCGTTCCAGGCCACGCCCGGGGGGGGCGGAACGATCTCCGGAGACAACCCGGATCGCTTCACCTTCACGGGGCTCGCCACCAAGCTGGTCGGGCGGGATGTCGCGGCGACGCGAGACGTGCTCGTCTGGTCGGTGCGTCGCGAGGACGGGGGCGATGCGTCCCCTTACGTGATCGTCTCGGGGAGTCCGACCCTGGTCGGCGTCTCGACGGCGCGCTTCACCCTCTCGACGCGGGCGACCGGGAGCGTGGTCACGCCCGTGACCCTGAGGGTCGAGGCGGCCTCGGGGAGTGTCCGGGACTCCGTCACGTTCGCCGTGGGGAACGGCAACCTGGTCGATCTGACCATCTCCGGGCTGCGGGGAGGTAAGCGGTGAAAGTGATGTCCATCCGGTCTCTGACGGTTCCCGGCCTGGTGGCCGCCACCCTGGCCCTGACGGCGTGTCCCGGCATGCGGTTCCCGGCCCTTGCGCCGGCCCCGCTGGGGTCCGATCCGTCCGGGGCTGACCCGCGCCTCTCCCCGGCCAGTCCGGCTCCGATGGGTCAGCTCAGCGTCGCCATCCGCTGGCCCGAACGTGAGGCGGGGCGGCAGGTCCAGGCCATCCCGGTCGCGGCGAACTTCCTCTCGCTCAAGGTGTTCGAGCAGAGTCTCACGGCCCAGACGGTGGTCGCCACGGCCTCGTTCACGCGTCCCGCGCCCGGTGTCAATCTCGTGGCGACGGCCTCGATCCCGCTGCGACTCGGGCAGGTCGTCAAGGTCATCGTCAACGCCTACAAGGACGTCCAGACGGAGGCCGAGCCCGACAGCAGCCTCGTGATCGCCCAGGGCGTCCAGGAGAACGTGTCGGTGTCCCTGGCCAGTCCCACGCGACTTTCCGTCGACATCGATCCCGAGGTGATCGTGGCAGGTATCGGCGGGACGTCCGCGCTGGGCCTGGATACCATCCTCCGGGAAGACATCCCCGATCCCAAGGTGCCGGCCCTGTGGACCCAGCTGAACGGTCCCGACCATCTCGTGTTCGATCCTCGAGGACGTTACCTGTATTTCACGCAGGAGCCCGACCCGGGTCGCCTGCGTGAAGGGGATTACCTCATGCGCCTGTGCATGAGGCCTGATGCCGCGGGCACTCCCATCGGGAACCGGAACTTCGGGAATCTCTCCTTCATCGCCGGCGGCAGTGTGGCCGAGGGACTGCGTCCGGACTCCGTCTCGGCGCTCGAGACCGTCCTGGTCCAGCCCGAGGCTCTCGGGGTCGTCGAGCAACCGCTCGGCTCGGGACGTTTCGATCTCTACTTCAGTGAGGCAGCGGCCCACACCGTCCGCCGGGTCCGGGATGGCGCGGTCGACACCATCGCCGGTACCTTCGGGAGGCCCAGCGAGGCGGGTCTGGCCAGCCCGGGGGGCCTGGCTGTCCAGCGGGACGTCGCGTCGGCCTCCACGTACGTGTTCATCGTGGATTCCGGAAACCAGCGCGTGCAGCTCGTCGAGGACGGCGCCGCCGTCAGCACGAGGACGGTCTGGTCAGCCACGCCGACCTCCACCGACTCCACCGCCGTTTCATCCGATTTCGTCGTCTCCTCTTCCTACAGTGCGGTCGCCTCCGTCTCGTGTCCTCTGCCGCGGGCAGTCGCGATCGCTTCCAATCCCCTCAATCAAGCCCTGCTCTACATCGGTGGGGGGGACCGGGTCATCGAGCTCAACCGCTTGACTCAGCAGGCGCGGACGGTCATGGGGGGGGCCGGGTCCGACGCGGCGCTGCTCCGGCAAGAACCCTTCCGATCGGCCGTACGAGGTGTCGGGGGGCTCGCCGCACGGCGGGTGGGCAACGATGTCACCCTGTTCGTCGCCGATCAGGGCAACGGGTGCGTCTGGCGGATCGTCCAGCCGTTCACGGGGGCGGGGGCGCTGGGGGCGATCGCGACTCCCCAGGTGGTGATCGATGGCCTCGTTCGTCCCGCCGGGGTGTCGTTCTCCGCGGATGGCGCAAGTCTGCTGGTGGCGGACACGGGAGCGAACCTCGTCCGTCGCTTCACGCTGGCCTCGCTGCCGGCTGCCGGCAGCGAGACTCGCGTTGCCGCTGAGGACAGTGCGGAAACCATCGGGGGCCTCCTGCCCGAGCCCTTCGAATCCGTCTCCGCGGCCTTCACCAATGCGGGCTTCGTGCAGCCCGTGGCGTTCCTCGAACCTCAGGCCGGCCAGCGCCTGGTGCTCGATCGCGGCGTGGGTCGCATCCGGCGGCTCACGGCGTCAGGTGTCACCACCATCGTCGGCATGGGGCCCGGCAAACGCTATCTGCGGGGATCAGGGTTGAATGCGGCCCGCTTTCACCTGGGCGATGTCAAGGCGATCGACCTTGACCGCTCGAGCGTGACGGCTGCAAATCTCTCGGACGGGACGGCGTTGCCACGGCTCGTCATGTTCGCTGCCGGGGATGACGATTCCGATCCGGCCTGTGTCGAGGTGTCGGGTCTCGCCGGGCTCGAGGTCACGGCCAACGGGACTGATCGTCCCACCCCGGCCACCTGCAACGTGCTGTTCGAGAACATGGTCACCCGGGATGTGTTGAAAGATGCGGCGCGCGTGCTGGATGGCGTCACGGGCATCACGTTGAATCCCAAGGCTCCGCCTGTCACCCCGCCTTTTGTCGGCACGCCCCAGCGTCAGGCCGAGCTGCTGTCCCGGTTCCAGGCCCGCACCGGTCCCCTGGCCGTGTCGGTCGACGGTCGGTTCAGCGTCGTTCATTCCTGGGACAACCGCTTCCGCGAATGGTCCTATGGCATCAATGGATTTGCAGGCCAGGGGTACCGGGTCCTGGCGGGCACGGGGCCTTCGGGAACCAATGCCAATGGCCCAGGCTCGCTCATCCAGGTCGAGAAGCCCCGCCTTGCCCGCTATGACATCGACGGCAACCTCTACTTCGTGACCGCCAGCAAGGAAGGCACGCTCTTGCGTCGGATCCTCCGGGATGAGCCTCTCAGCGAGCAAGGCCTCGTCCAGACCGTGGCCGGGGGAGGCAAGGCGACCATTCCGCTCATCGGCACCGGTCGTCCGGTGCTGGCGACCAACGCCGATCTCGGTTCGGTAACCTCGCTCGACGTGGACACCCAGGGCCAGGTGTACCTGGCGTCCGGCGGGCGGCTCTACCGGTTCAACCGGGACGGTTCGATCCTGATGATGTACGAATCGAAGAAGCGGCAGTTCAAGTCGATCGCCTTCGACGAGCAGGATCAGGCCATCTACTTCACCACGGAGGGTGAACCCTACATCCGCAAGGTGTTCTTCCCGCGAAGTTCGTGACCCGTGAAGCTTCCAGGAGCAGGAGGGGCGGCCCGAGATCGGGCC
>JBIIHZ010000183.1:0-5023 GCA_044235265.1 Candidatus Sericytochromatia bacterium | reverse complement strand
ACCACGTCCTTTCGAGCCCAGGGGCGGGATGGAGAACCTTTTCGTTACATTGGTTCATTAACCTTGGGCCGATTATAGAAACCCCGAATTGAAAAAAGCAAGACCCCGAGCGTTTTCAGAGCAAATTTTTTTCCTGAAGTGACCGTCACCGGCACGTGTCGCCCCCCTTGCATGAGCGGGATCACCCTACCGGGCGCGGATCCGCGGGTGATATACTGGAAACGACGGCATTCGGCGTTTTCCGCCCGAGCACCCGGACAGCGAGCCCTGCTCGCCGGGTCACGGGCTCTCGAGGAGGTGGCACCCATCGCCGGTCATTCCAAGTGGGCCAACATCAAGCACACCAAGGCCAAGCAGGACGCCCAGCGAGGCGCGATCTTCACCAAGACCTCGCGCGAGATCATCGTGGCAGCCCGCACGGGCGGGGGAGATCCCGCCGGAAACTTCCGCCTGCGCCAGGCGATCGACCGGGCACGCGCGGCCGGGGTGCCGAACGACAACATCAAGCGGGCGATCGCCAAGGGCAGCGGCCTCGACAGCGGCGACCAGCTCGAGGAACTCGTCTACGAGGGCTACGGCCCCGGTGGCGCGGGGATCGTGATCCGGGCGCTCACGGACAACCGGAACCGGACCGCCGCCGACCTGCGCGCCGCTTTCACCAAGGCCGGTGGCAACCTCGGTGAGACCGGGTGCGTGGGCTGGATGTTCCGCGAGGTCGGTCAGGTCTGGGTCGACGATCCGGACGGTCGACTCGACGAGGACACGGTGCTGGGGGTGGTCCTCGAGGCAGGCGCTTCGGACCTGACGGGGCACGAGGGCGCCTGGGAGATCCTCTGCGCCCCGTCCGACTTCCAGGGCGTGATCGAGGCTATCGAAGGTGCGGGCTGGAAGCATCGGGACGCAGGCCTCATCGACCTGCCGGACAACGTCACCGAGGTCACCGACCCGGACATGGCCCGCAAGCTGCTGCGCCTGGTCGATCGCCTCGAGGATCTCGACGACGTCCAGCGCGTCAGCGCCAGCTTCGACCTCCCGGAAGACCTGCTCGCGAGCCTTTCCGCCCAGGGACACCTCGCATGACCATCAGGACCGCCACCCTGGTCCTGATGGCCTGCTTGCTCCCGACGATGGCGGGCTGCCCGGCCGGACGGGTCGAGCGCCGGGTGACGCTCCATTACACGGACTCCCAGCGGATGTTCCTGGTCCCGGTCTCGCGCGTGATCACGACCTCGACGAAGGTCGACACGGCCCTCGAAGAGACCCTGGCAACCCTGACGGAGCCCCCTTCCCGTGACCTTCGCCCCGCGCTCGCTTCCGGCTCCCACGTGACGGTCCACGCCGTGAAGGGCCCTCATGTCGAGCTCGACGTGACCGTGCCCGACCACGGCGGCGGCAGCGGAGGAGAGCAGTTCATGGCCTCGGCCCTCGTCCGGACCGCTGCCACGGTCGTCCCCCTCGAGGATGTCCGCCTGCGCCTCCTGACACCGGCCGGGAAGCCCGTCACGGGGACCCACCTGGACCTGGAGCGTGCCTTCAGCCCGACCGACCCGACGTTCGAGAACCTCTACGAGGGCGGCGAGGAAACGGGCATCGCCGTGATGGTTTACTACCCCCTTCGCGGAGACTCCTTGCTGACGCCCGTCCGGATCCCGCTCGCGACCATGGCCGGCACGGAGCCGGTGCGGGAGACCTTCGTGCGCTGGCATGATGGCCCCCCCGAGGACCTCCAGCCTTTCCTGACCGGGGCACGCGCCACCGGTACCCGGCTGAGCTGGGCAGGGCTCCATGACGGAGAGGCCACCGTGGTCTGGCAGAATGCCCCTGAAGCCACTCCCTCGGCGATCGCGCTCCGGAGTCTCGTGCTGACCCTGACGGAGTACAGCCGGGTGCAGCGCGTCCGTCTCGTCTCTCCCTCGGGCCCCATCCAGGCGCGCATCGGCCCCTTCGACCTGGGGAATCCGCTGGAGCGCCCCGACGAGGTCAACCCGTGGCCGGAACGCGCCTCGTGATGCGCTTCGTGAGCCGTCTCGGCGCGGCACTCGCGCTGCTGGCCACCGGGATCGCGACGCCGGCTGTCGCCGCCGACGACATGGTCCCCATCCGACTTTTCGGCCATGATCCCCGCCGGCACGAGGTGATCCTGGATGCCGATGCCCCCCTGACCTCCCGTCCCTTTCACCTCTCGGGCCCGGAACGCTGGGTCATCGACTTCCCCGGGACCCTCTATCTTGGCGCCCGGACGGCCCTGCCCGGAATCCCGGGAACCTCGATCCGGGGGGTCCGCATCCGCCAGAACGAGGCCGTGGGAGGCGTCCGGGTGGTCTTCGACCTGACGCGGACGTCCGAGTTCACGTTCACCTCGCGTCCCATCGCGGGCGGGAAATGGCGCCACGCCTTCCTGGTGGACCCCGAGCCCGGAACCCCGACCGGGCTCGCCCCGGCCCCGGACGAAGCGCCCCGCGTGGCGGCCACCCCGCGTCCCGTCGCCGTGTCCCGACCACGACCCGTCGCTCCCCGGATCCGGCCAGCGGATGTCGAGAAACCACCCCAGTCCCGCCCGGAACGCCCGTCCAGCCGGAGCACGCAGGCCCCGCCCGGTCTGACGCTCCGCCGGGTCCGCAACGGCTGGCAACTGACGGTGGTAACCTCCTCGCCGTTCACGGCGGTGGTACCCTCCCGTCGCCGCTCGGAACGGCTCTCGGTGGACCTGGTGGGCGCCGGGGCAGAACTGTCCCGCGACAGCCTCTATGTGGACAACGGGCTCATCGCGCATGTCCGGGTGATTCCCCTCTCCGCGACGACCCATCGCCTGATCCTCGAGATCGATCGCTCGCTGGAGGTCCAGATCCAGCACGCGGAGGGCACGCGTCAACTCGTGCTGCTGCTGGGTTCGGGGGCAGGCCAGGAGGAGGACGAACCGGTGTCCCGTCCGGACGCGCATCCGCGCGAGGCGGGTGGCGTTCCGGGAACCGGCCGCGAGGCGCGAGGTCAGGCGTCCCCGCAACCGGGCCGTGGCGACCCCGCGAAAGACCCCGGCACGGTTGCGGCCGAGACGCCCACCCGGCGCACTTCCCGGGCGCGCGTCACGCTCGACCCCGGTCACGGCGGCGAGGATCCGGGAACCATCGGGGCGCACGGAACCCGGGAAAAGGACGTCACGCTGCAGATGGCCCTGCGCCTCCAGCGGCTGATGCAGACCTCGGGCATGGACGTCATGCTGACCCGCACCCGGGACATGCAGATCCAGTTGCATCCCCGGGTCGACCTCGGCAACGCCTACGACTCGGACGTGTTCATCTCGATCCACGCCAACCATACGGACGACCCGGGCATAGCGGGCATCGAGACCTATTACTTCCAGCCGCGCTCGCTGCCCCTCGCCCGGGCCGTGCATCGCCGACTGGTGCGCGAGCTGGGTCGGCCCGACCGGGGAATCCGGCGCAACAACTTCGTCGTCGTGAAATACAACCGCATGCCCGCGGTTCTGGTCGAGATCGGCTACCTGTCCAACCCGGGCGAGGAGAAACTGCTCACGACGGCCCGGTACCAGCAGCAGGCCGCAGAGGCCATCCTGGGCGGGGTCAAGGACTACTTCCGCAAGCACCCGCCCGGGGAATGATCAGTCCAGCGGCCACCCGTTGACGAGCCCGACCCAGCCCCCCTCGGACCCGAGCGTGGTCTCGAGTCGCCCCACGTGCCAGTTGCCGAGCGAGAGCCCGAGATACGCCCCTACCCCGAGCCGCCAGTCGTCCGGGAAGGTCGGCTGAAGCCCGCGTGTCCAGACGCGTCCCACGTTTCCGAACGTCGCGCCCGTCAGTCCGATGGGCGGCCACCAGCCAGGCCACAGGTTGCTGAGGAGAGGACGACGGAGCTCCAGGCCCAGCACGAGGAGCTGATCCCCCACGAAGCGGCGATACGCGAGACCCCGAAACGGCCAGGCAACACCAGCCTGGAAACGATGGGGCCAGGGGATGTCTCCGCGGCCGAACCCCAGACTCACCGTGGTCAGGACGGTCGACTCCCCCCAGGGCACGAACCGCCCCCAGTCGCCCTGGTGGACCCAGAAGCTACCTGGCGGGCCGCCATCGAGCCAACCCATCCGGGATTCCCAGCGCCACCGGAGTCCCGAGCGCGGAGACGTGGGCAGGTCCGTGTCGTCATACCGCAGCGTGGGACCGACCGCGCGGATCCAGGTGGACGCCCCGGGGCCATCGGTCGGAACGATCCCGCTCAGCGCGAGACTGGCGACCAGTTCGCCCGTGAGCCAGAGACCTGCTTCGGCCCCCAGGATGCCGTAGGGATGATCCACCCGGGACACCCCCTGATAGGCTGGCTGGAGGTCCCAGGCATGACTGGCCTGCAGACGGAATCGCCCCTCGAACCCGCCGACCCGGACATGCTCGGCCCCCACGGCAAGGCCCAGCGGCGTGATGGGGGGCAGGACCTGGGCGCTCCCGGCCCACCGCGGCTCGTCCTCGAGGGCGACGACGAGTTCAGACCCGACATGCGAGATCCGGACCGCCCGAACCCCCGGTTGCTCGAGCAGTCGGCGCCGCGCTCCCTCGAGCACGGCCGCATCCGGAAACTGTCCCACCTCGAGTCCCAGCACGCGGAGGAAATGCTCGCGCCGCTTGCCCGGGTCGGGCACCAGGCGAATCTCGGCCAGGGTGGTGGGAGGGGGAGCGTCCATCGCCACGAGGCGTGCCTCAGGCCCCGGCGCGGAGGGTCCTGAGCAGGGTCTCGAAGCGTTCCGGGGGCGTCACCTCGAAGGTCATCGGCTCCTCGGTGCGCGGATGGCTGAAGCTGAGGCGAAAGGCATGCAGGGCCTGCCCCCGCAGCTTCACCGGGGAGGGCGAGCGTGCCGGCCCATAGACCGGGTCGCCCACGACGGGATGGCCGAGATGCGCCATGTGCACGCGGATCTGGTGGGTGCGCCCCGTCTCGAGCTTCAGGGCCAGGAAGGTCATGTCGTGAAAGCGTTCCAGCACGCGCCAGTGCGTCACCGCGTCCCGGCCCGTGGCCA
>JBIIHZ010000182.1:0-5027 GCA_044235265.1 Candidatus Sericytochromatia bacterium | reverse complement strand
TCTGGGTGCCCACGAGCAGATCCGCCTCGCCGCGCGCGAATGCTCCCAGGATCTCGGCATGCGCGCCCTTGCGAATCGTCGTGTCCCGGTCCAGGCGCAGGACGCGCAGATCTGGCCAGCGTTCCTTCACGGCCTCGGCGATCTGCTGCGTCCCGGCCCCGAAATGCCGGATCACGGTGCTCTCGCAGGAGGGACAGCGCGTGACCGGCGGTTCGTGGTGGTCGCAGTGGTGGCAGCGCAGGGCGTCTCCGACACGATGGTAGGTCAGGGAGACCGAGCAGTTCGGACATTCCACGGGCGTTCCGCACCGCCGGCACATGACGAAGGTCGCGTAACCGCGCCGGTTGATGAGCAGGATCGTCTGCTCCCCGGACTGCCGCTGCTGCTCGATCGCCTCGGCGAGCCGGCGGCTGAAGGGTGAGCGGTTGCCTTCGGCCAGTTCCTCGCGCATGTCGATCACGGCCACCGGGGGCAGGGGGCGGGCATGGATGCGCTGTCGCAGCTCGAGTCGCGTCGCTTCCGCGCGCAGCACGGCCAGGTGCGTCTCCTGCGAGGGCGTGGCGCTTCCCAGGACGACCTTGCAGCCCTCGATCCGCGCGCGGGCGAGGGCCACCGTGCGGGCGTGGTAGCGCGGGACGGTGTCCTGCTTGTAGGAACCCTCATGCTCCTCGTCGACGACCACGAGTCCGAGGTCCTGGAAGGGGGCGAGGATGGCCGACCGCGCACCGATGCCCACCAGGGCCGCCCCCGTGCCCAGGCGTTCCCACTCGTCGTAGCGTTCCCCCTCGCCGAGGCCCGAGTGCAGGACGGCGATCGCCTCCCCGAAGCGATCCCGGAACCGCGCCACGGTCTGCGGCGTCAGGGCGATCTCGGGCACGAGCACGAGCGCCTGCCGACCCCCGGCGACGACCTCCTCGATGGCGTGGAGATACACCTCGGTCTTGCCGCTTCCGGTGACGCCCTGGAGCAGGAACACGTCCCCGGGCTTACCGGCGGCGATCGCCGTGACGGCTTCGGCCTGCTCGCTCAGCAGTGGCGGACGCGGGATCCGCGCCGGATCCGGCAAGGTCGGTCGGCGCCAGACGCGCTCGTCTTCCGTGCCCAGCAGGCCCTTCGTGACCATCGTCCTGAGGGTGCCGCTCGTCGTGCCGGCGAGGCGACACAGCTCGGGAGCCGGGAGACGTCCGCCATGGGCTTCCAGCGTCGTGAGCAGGCTTCGCTGGCGGGGTGTGGCCCCTTCCGTCGGGGCAGGACCGCGCACGAGGACCTTGCGGGTACGCGCCCGCGAGGAACCGGGTGGAAGCGCCGCCTGGTAGACCCGGGCCAGCGGACAGAGGTAGTGGTCGGCGATCCAGGCGAGCAACTCGCGATGACGGGCATCGAGGTGCCCCTCGAGGGCGACGCGGACCAGCGGTTTCACCGTTCGCCCCGGGTCGGGGGCCGGGCAACGGACGACGACGCCGCGCACGGCCGGCCGCGGGCCGAAGGGGACGTCCACGGCCGTTCCTGGCACCGGCACGTCGGTCCAGGAGTCGGGCACGCGGTAGGTGTAGGCCACGGGTGGATCCACCGGGACCGAGACGATCAGGACCTCGGCGAACGTCACGGGGCGGCGACGACCGGCAGGCGAGGCAACCAGGCGTCCCACAGGGCCCGGGCCAGGGCGTCCTTGGAGGACGGCCCGAGCGGCAGGTCGGTGCCATCATCGAAGACCATCGTGACGGCGTTGTCGTCGCTCCCGAACCCGAGGCCCGGGATGCTGACGTCGTTGGCGACGATGCAGTCGGCGCGCTTGCGGGCGAGCTTGGCCCGGGCATGGTCGAGCACCTGTTCGGTCTCGGCCGCGAAGCCCACGATCCACTGGCCGGGCTGGCGGCTGGCGCCCAGTTCGGCCAGGATGTCCGGGTTGGGAACCAGCATGAGCCCCCAGGGCTCACCGGACTTCTTGCGCTTCTGCTCCGACACGTGCTCCGGGCGGTAGTCGGCCACGGCGGCCGTCATCACCACGACGTCGGTGGTGGTGGCGCGCGCCATGACCGCCGCGTGCATCTCGAGCGCCGACTCGACGGAGACGAACTCGAGCCCGGGAGCGGCCGGGTGAGGCGTCGTCGACACCAGCGTCACCTGAGCTCCCCGGCGGGCCGCTTCCCGGGCGATCGCCTGACCCATCTTGCCGCTGGAGCGGTTGCCGAGGTAGCGCACGGGGTCGAGGGCTTCGCGCGTTCCGCCCGCCGTCACCAGCACCCGACGACCGGCGAGGTCACGCGTGCGCTCGACGAGCCGGACCACAGCCGCTTCGAGTTCGTCGACCGTCGCGAGCTTGCCGGCACCGACTTCCCCGCACGCCAGCACGCCGGCGGCCTGCGGCATGACGACCTCGACCCCGCGCCGGCGCAGGGTGGTCAGGTGCTCCTGGACCGTCGGGTGCTCCCACATGACCGTGTTCATGGCGGGGGCGACGAGCATCGGAGCCCGGCTCGCCAGCATCGTCGTGGTCAGGGCGTCGTCTCCGAGGCCAAGGCTCAGCTTCGCCAGCACGTTCGCCGTGGCCGGCACGATCGCCACGACGTCCGCGGCGCGCGCATCGTCGATGTGGCCGAAGGCCCCCTCGGGGGATCCGTCGTAGTCATCGACGCGTACCGGGCGGTGCGAGAGGGCCTGGAAGGCCAGCGGGGTCACGAAGCGGGTGGCATGCTCCGTCATCACGACGCGCACCTCCCAGCCGCGCTGACGCAGCCGGGAGGTGAGATCGAGGGCGCGATGAGCCGAGATGCCGCCCGAGACGCCGAGCAGCAGCGTCGGCATGTCAGGACTGGAGCTCGGCCTGCTCGCCGTGCTCGCGGACCATCTCGGTGATCGCCAGCGGAATGGGCTTGTTGGCCTCGACCATCCCCGTGTTCTGGATGTCTTCCTTGATGAACTTGGCGCGACGGGCCACGTCCAGCACGAGCTGGTACTTGTTGGAAGCCGCGGCGAGGAGTTCACTGTGCATTGGATGGACCTTTCGGGTGGGTGCGCTCAGCGAGGCAGGTTGCGCGACACGCGGCACTGCTCGGCCGAGAGAATCGCCTGCAGGCGCTGACAGGCGCGCTGCAGATCATCGTTGACGACCTGGTAGTCGTACAGGGGAAGGAAATTGAGCTCGTCGACGGCGACGCTCAGCCTCTGGCGGATGGCCTCGGCTGCTTCGGTCTGACGCTTGACCAGCCGGGCTTCCAGCTCCTCGAGCGTGGGAGGCAACAGGAACACGAACACGCCGTGGCTGAACCGCTCCTTGACCTGGATCGCGCCCTTGACGTCGATCTCGAGCAGGACGTCGTGACCCTGCCGGAGCTGCTCCTCGACGAACTGCCGGGGAGTTCCATAGAAGAGACCGTTGACGAACTGCGCATACTCCAGCAATTCACCGCGCTCGACCATGTCGCGGAAGGCTTCCTCGGAGCGGAAGAAGTAGTGCTCACCGTCGACCTCACCCGGCCGCGGGGCGCGCGTCGTGACCGACACCGACAGCTTCAGGCTCGGAACGGCTTCCTTGAGCATCTTCGTGAGGGTGCCCTTGCCGACGCCCGAGGGGCCCGAAATGACCAGCAGCAGACCCTGACGCGAGCGCGGCTCGAGAGGGCGGGGAAGGGGAGTGGACATCGTCTGGGAATCCAAGGGGGCGCACCTCGCGGAAGCGGAATATCTCCATGGTAACCAAACGGACCCCGGGCATCAAGGGCCGGGGGGTTGTCGGCGTCGCTCCCGCCTCTTATCCTGGAACCGTCCCCTCTCCGCACGAGGTGCCTGTGCTGGTCGCTGCAGATTCTCCTAGCTTCTTCGGTCTCGAACCCGCCCGTTGCGCGTATGCCGGGGCTCGT
Organism: Candidatus Sericytochromatia bacterium; assembly: GCA_044235265.1. Classification (GTDB taxonomy): domain Bacteria; phylum Cyanobacteriota; class Sericytochromatia; order S15B-MN24; family UBA4093; genus JAYKJE01. Next base: position 1,167 of record JBIIHZ010000182.1, on the reverse strand, counting down.
GCCGCGGTGTACACGGCCCCATTCGAGGGGGCCGTGTCCTACGGTCTGGGCGCCTCGAAGGGCCCTGCGGCCATCCTCGAGGCCTCGTGTCAGGTCGAACTGTTCGATCATGAACTGGGCCTGACGCCTGCCGATGCCGGCATCGCCTCGGTCGACCTCGAGCGCGTGCACCGCCCGCTGGAAACCTTCGAGGACGTCGTGGCGCACATCGACGCCACGCTTCCCGGTCTGCTGGCCGATGGCAAGTTTCCCGTGCTGCTGGGGGGAGACCACTCGGTGGTGCCCCCGACCATCCGGCACTACCTGGCCCGATATCCGGAGCTGGGCATCTTCCATGTCGATGCCCACGCGGATCTCCGCGATTCGTATGACGACAATCGTGATTCTCACGCCTGCGCGATGCGGCGCATCCTCGACCATCCCGTGCGCCAGGTGGCGAGCATCGGGATCCGTAACCTTTCCGAGGAAGAGTGGCTCTACCTCAAGGGGGAGGACCGCGTCCGGGTCGTCTGGGGCGGTGGTCAGATGAAGTCGCCGGCCGAGTGGCGCGCCGAGGTGGTCCAGGCGATCGAGGCCCTGCCCCGGCACGTGCTCATCACCTTCGATGTGGACGGGCTCGACCCCTCCGTGGTTCCGGGCACCGGAACCCCTGAACCGGGTGGCCTCAGCTGGCAGCAGGCCCTGTGGGCTCTCGACCAGCTGTTCCAGCGTCGTGAGGTCGTGGGTGCCGACCTCAACGAGCTCGCCCCGCTCGAGGGGCAGCACGTCAGCGAGTTCGCGATCGCCAAGTTGCTCTATCGCCTCATCGGTCTGCGGGTCCGCTCCGACCAGCGCCCGCCCAGGTCGTGACCTGCGCTTCCCGCCTTCTCACGGGCTTCCTGGCGATCGCCTTCGTCGCATCGCCCGGCCCTCTGTTCCCGGAGCCGGCTCGGGCCGGGGAACTGGCCACCGTGCCGGCGGTTTCGACTGCGACCACGAGCCCTGGAGCCTCACCCTGGGTGAGCCTGGCTCTGCCCGGACTGGCGCAGGGCCTTCACGGTGAACCCTGGACCTTCGCTCTTCACCTCGGGGGGACGGCCGCCCTGACCACCTCCCTGTGGGCCGCCCAGAACGCGCTGTTCTACCGGGATTCTTCATTCGTTCCCCCGGAGCAACAGGCGGCCATGG
>JBIIHZ010000181.1:0-5045 GCA_044235265.1 Candidatus Sericytochromatia bacterium | reverse complement strand
CTGGGGAATCGACGTCACGGGTCTCATCAACGGCAAGGACCAGTTCCTCTTCGTCACCAACCGGAACGACCGTACCGTTTCGCGCATCTCGGTGGAGGGACGCACCGTGCGGACGACGGCCCTTCCGCGGACGGATCTCGTCCCGCAGGGCGTCGTCGCGGCGCCCACGGCCGCCGAGGCTTACGTCTTCGCCAACAGCCAGTCGGCCTCGGACAGCGTGATCGTGAAGATCGGGGCGGCCGGGGAAGTGGCAGCCCAGCTCACGGTGACGGGAGCCCGCCAGCTCTGGCGGGGTGCCCTTTCCGGGAACTCGCTCTACGTCACGGATGCGGCGAACAGCAACCTGTACAAGGTCGACGTGTCGACCTTCAACAGCGTGACCCCCATCGCGCTCGGCCGGGCCGGCGCCACCGACGTGGTGGTCGATCCGTCGGGCAAGTCGGCCTTCGTGGCCATTCCCAACCCCCAGGTCTCGGGGTCGACCCCGGACAAGGGCGTCGTGGCCGTGGTCGATCTGACCACCAGCTCCGCCAACCTGTTCCCGGTGGATCGCGGCACCTTCAATGAGGCAAGCCAGCCCCAGAGCCTGGCCATCAACAATGCCGGCACGGAACTCTGGGTCGGGCTGAGCAACCGCCTGGGCCTCTACGGGGCCGTCACACCTGGCGCATCGAGGGTCCTCGCCGACGACCTCCAGGCCGTGTCGTATGCTCCGGCCGGTGGCCAGGCTCCCCCCATCGCCGACATCATCTGCGGCCCCGGCATCCAGTAACCTCGGGAGAATTCATGGCCGAATCCGCGTCCAGCACGAGCAAAAAAACAAGCCCCTCCGGTTCCCGGGTGGGGATCGTCAGCCTCGGCTGCTCCAAGAACACCGTCGATACCGAGAACATGCTCGGCCTCCTCGCGGAGGAAGGCTACACGATCGTCGACGACGAGACTCAGGCCGACGTCCTGCTCCTGAACACGTGCTCGTTCATCGAGGCCTCGCAGAAGGAATCGATCCAGACGATCCTCGAACTCGGGGCACTCGACAAGAAGCTCATCGTCACGGGATGTCTGATCCAGCGGACGCAGCACCAGCACGAACTCGACGAGCTCATGGGCGAGCTGCCCGAGGTTTCGGCGGCGATCGGGACGTCCGAGTTCCACCAGATCGTCGACGTCGTCAAGCGCGTGGAGGCCGGTGAGCGGTTCACCTCGGTGCTCCCGAAGGCGAAGGCCCCCGTCGAGACCCTGTTGCCCCGCCTGGCCACGACGCTCGGCCCCTCGGCCTACCTCAAGGTGTCCGAGGGCTGCGACCACGGCTGCAGCTTCTGCATCATCCCGGCCCTGCGCGGCCGGTATGCCTCGCGTCCCATGGAGCTCATCATCGAAGAGGCGCGACAGCTCGTCCGGGGCGGCGTGCGGGAACTCGTGCTCATCGCCGAGGACACCACGCGCTACGGGCACGAGACCTCCGGGCAGTACCTGCTCCCGAAGCTGCTCGATGCCCTGTGTGAGATCGAAGATCTGCTCTGGGTCCGCGTGCTGTATGCCTATCCGAACTACATGACCAACGAGTTGCTGGACACCATCGCCCGGCAACCGAAGGTCGTTCCGTATCTCGACATGCCCCTGCAGCACACGCACCCCGACATGCTCCGGGCCATGCGCCGTCCGCGCCACGAACCGGTCGACCAGCTCATCACGCGGATGCGCGAGAAGGTCCCGGGGATCGTCATCCGGACCACCTTCATCACGGGCTTCCCGGGTGAAACCCAGGAACACCACCAGCACATGCTGGACTTCCTGAAAACCCACCGGATCGAGCGGGTCGGAGCGTTCGCGTATTCGCCCCAGATCGGGACGGCGGGCTACGCGATGCCAGACCCCGTACCGGACGAGGTCAAGGAAGCGCGCCGTCAGGCCGTCATGGAGGCGCAGCAGGGCATCTCGCTCGCGTTGCACCAGGGCCTGGTCGGCCAGGTCATCCCGATGCTCGTCGAGGGCGTCGAGACCGAATCCGGACGCCTCATCGGGCGCACCCACCGGGATGCTCCCGAGATCGATGGCACGACCTATGCCATCTGCGACCGCCACGTGCATGCCGGTGATCTGGTGCCCGTCCGCATCACGCACGTGGATCCCTACGACCTGCACGGGGAAGTCGTGGGCGACCCCATCGCATGACGTTCGCCACCTGGATCACGCTGGCGCGCCTCGCCCTCGTGATCCCGCTCTCGATGGGCTTCGAGGGCCTGATTCCGTCATCCGGCACGTTCTGGTGCTACCTGCTGGCCAGCAGCACGGACTGGATCGATGGCTGGGTGGCCCGGAAGTTCGACCAGGCCTCCGAACTCGGTGCCCTGCTCGACCCGCTCGTGGACAAGGTCCTCGTCACGGCCAGCCTCGTGGGACTGCTGAAAACCGGACTCATTCCACCCTGGTCCGTCACGCTGATCCTGACGCGCGAGTTCCTCGTGACGGGCCTTCGCGCCGTGGTGGTGCGCCAGGGGCTCGTGATGAAGGCCTCGCCCATCGGCAAGTGGAAGACCGTGACCCAGATGGTCGCGATCGGTGGCCTGCTGGGCCGGGACCTCGTTCCCGGAGCGCTGGCCCCTGCCCGAGCCCTCTGGTGGGTTGCCGTCCTCCTGACCCTCGTGAGCGCCGGGGAATACCTCTGGTCGACGCGATCCGTGTGGTCCAACCGAGAGGTGTGACACCGCGGGCCGTCCGGGTACATGGTTCACGTCCATCAGCCCGGGAGATCCACCTTGTACGCCGCCGGAACCTCGCCCCAGCTCGTCGTCCTCGACCATCCTCTCGCCCACCATGCCCTCGCCGAACTGCGTCACCGGGATACCCCGACCGCCCGCTTCCGGACGCGCGCGCGCGAACTCGCGAAGTACCTCGTGCTCGAGGCGACGCGTGACCTCGAAACCGACCCGATCGAGGTCCCGACTCCCCTCGGCACGACGGCCCCCGGTCGAACGCTCGGGAACCGTGCCCTCGTCATCGCCCCGATCCTGCGCGCCGGCCTCGCGATGGTGGAGCCCGCCATGGAGCTGCTTCCCGAGGCAGAAGTGCGCCACATCGGGCTCTATCGCGACGAGACCACGCTCGCGCCCGTCCCGTACTACGTGAAACTCCCCGACCGCTACCCCGCCGACACCACGGTCCTCGTGGTGGATCCCATGCTCGCGACGGGCGGGTCGGCCGTGGCCACCATCTCGCTGTTCAAGGAACGAGGGGTCTCCCGGGTCAAGTTCCTGTGTCTGATCTCCAGTCCCGAGGGCATCGCGAACGTGCATGCCCATCACCCGGACGTGCCCATCCTGACGGTCACGGTCGACCGGGGCCTCAACGAGCACGGCTACATCGTGCCAGGCCTGGGAGACGCGGGTGACCGGAGCTTCGGGACGCTCTGACCCATGCGCGCCGAGATCCTCAACATCGGGACGGAGCTGCTCGTCGGCCAGATCGTCAACTCGAATGCTGCCTGGATGGCCCGGAGCCTGGCCGAGCTGGGCGTGGACCTGCATCACGTCTCCGTGGTCGGGGACAACCTGCCCCGTATCGTGGAGGCCCTGCAGCAGGCCTGGTCCAGGGTCGATCTGGTCCTCATCACGGGAGGTCTCGGGCCCACCAGTGACGACCTCACGCACGAGGCCCTGGCCTGCTTCCTGGGCGTGGAACTCGTCACCGACGAGCAGGTGCTGGCCGACCTCCGGACCCGCATGGAGCGCCACGGTCGCGGCCTCCTGCACGGGGAGGACCGCATGGCGAGCTTCCCCGGAGGCTCGCGGATCCTGCCGAACCCGACGGGCACCGCCTCCGGCGTGCACGCGAGCTGGCAGGGACGCGACGCCTTCACGTTTCCTGGCGTCCCGCACGAGATGATGGCCATGTGGCAGACACATCTCGTTCCCTGGATCCAGTCGCGCACGGGCGGGGTCATCCGGTCCCGCGTGCTCCGCTTCGTGGGCATCGCCGAGGCTGAACTGGCGGGCCGCGTGCAGGATCTGCTCGACGGAGCCAACCCGTCCGTCGCCCCCTATGCGGGCGGGGGCGAGGTGGTCCTGCGGGTCACGGCGAAGGCCGTCGACACTGCGACGGCCGAGGCCCTGGTCGACCCCGTCGTCAAGGAGATCCTCGCCCGGGCCGGAACCTGGTGTTACGGGGAGGGCGAAGCATCCCTGCCGGCCGTCGTGGGCCGGTTGCTGCGCGCACGCCATGAAACGCTCGCCACGGCGGAATCGTGCACGGCAGGCCTGATCGCCAGCCGGATCACGGACATCGCGGGCTCCTCGGATTACTTCCTGGGGGGTGCCGTCGTCTACAGCGTCGCCGAGAAGGTCCGCCAGCTCGGTCTCGACCCGGACTTCGTCGAACGGTTCGGACATGTCAGCCCCGAGGTGTCACGGGCGATCGCCGAGCGGATCCGGGATCGGGCCGGGGCGACCTGGGCACTCGGAGTGACGGGCTTCGCAGGCGGGGCGCCCCACGCGCCCGATCCGGCCAACGGGACGGTCCATGTGGCCCTGGCCGGCCCGACGGGGACCGACGTCTTGACCCACCGCTTCGGGTCCTTGCCACGCGAGCAGGTGAAGCTCTTCTCGAGTCACCGGGCTCTGGCCATGCTCTGGCGCGCCATCCGGTCGGACTGAAAGAAAGGGGCGCACGGGAAGGTTTCCCGTGCGCCCCTTTCTTTCAAGCGTACGCTCAGAAGCGCGTCAGCACGCCCCCGAAGAAGCCCGTCAACGGGGTACTGCCGAGCCCCGCCGGGACGTCCTGGAACGACAGTCCCGCACCCAGCGCGAGCGAGGGTGAGAGATGGACGTCGAGCCCCAGTTCGTTGCCCCACAGCCAGGGCGACCATCCACCCGTGTTCTGAAGCGTGCTGCCCTGAAGTTTCCAGGTCAGCGCGAACGGAGAATCGGGCAAGCGGACGTAGGTGAGGTTCCCCACGGCAGGCCCGATGCCCCCGGGCAGGGACGAATCGAACGTCGCGAGGCCCCTCAGACCCGCGTACGGCTGGATCTGGACCGGGCCGATGAACGGGA
>JBIIHZ010000180.1:0-5047 GCA_044235265.1 Candidatus Sericytochromatia bacterium | reverse complement strand
ATTCTTCCGGTGACAGGGCATCCTGGACACATCGTAACTCAGCCATGTGCGCCCTCCACGCGACGCCTGGTGGCCTGCTGGTCTCGCAGGACCTTGATCCGATCTCGCAACAGAGCAGCCGTCTCGAAGTCGAGCACGGCGGCAGCGGCCTTCATCTGGGCCTCCAGATCCTTCAGGAGACCGGCAAGCTTGAGCGGGTCTTGCTCCAGCACGACCTCGACGGGAGCCTTGACCGCATCCGAGGTGGACGAGCCACCCAGACTTTCCAGGATGCGATTCCGCGTGCTCTTGCGGATGGCCCGTGGCTGGATGCCGTGCTGCTGGTTGTGGGCCTCCTGAAGCTGGCGCCTTCGCTCGGTCTCGCCCAGGGCGCGACGCATCGAGTCCGTGATCCGATCGGCATACATCAGGACCGTACCATCCGGGTGGCGGGCGGCGCGTCCGATCATCTGGACCAGCGAGCGCTCGGCTCGGAGGAAACCTTCCTTGTCGGCATCCAGGATGGCGACCAGCGAGACCTCGGGCAAGTCGAGCCCTTCGCGCAGCAGATTGACGCCGATCAGGACATCGAAGCCCCCCTCGCGCAGGTCGCGCAGGATCTCGATGCGTTCGAGGCTCTGGATGTCGGAATGAAGGTACCGGACCCGCACCCCGACCTCCTGGAAATATTCCGTGAGATCTTCCGCCATCCGCTTGGTGAGGGTCGTGACGAGGACACGTTCCTGACGCTCGGCCCGCTGACGGATCTCGTGAAGCAGATCGTCGACCTGGCCCTGGATCGGGCGAACCTCGCAGCGCGGATCCAGCAGGCCCGTCGGACGGATGATCTGCTCGACGATACGACCGGAGACCTGAAGCTCGTGATCTCCCGGGGTCGCAGACACGAAGAGGACCTGACCCACGTGCTTCCAGAACTCTTCGATCCGCATGGGCCGGTTGTCACGCGCGGAGGGGAGACGAAAACCGTGCTCGACCAGCGTGTCCTTGCGGCTGCGATCGCCGTGATACATCCCCTGCAACTGCGGAATGGTCACGTGACTCTCGTCGATGACGACGAGGAAGTCCTCGGGAAAGTAATCGAGCAGCGTGGGGGCCGGCTCGCCAGGAGCGCGCCCCGTCAGGTGCCGGGAATAGTTCTCGACGCCACTGCAATAGCCGACCTCGCGAAGCATCTCGAGGTCGTACCTTGTGCGCTGCTCGAGTCTCTGAGCCTCGAGCAACTTACCCGCAGCCCGCAGGTCTTCGAGACGCTGCTCGAGTTCGCTCTCGATGCCGATGATGGCCGATTCGAGCGCATCGGGCGAGGTGACGAAGTGCTTGGCCGGGTAGATGACGAGTTCTTCGCGAAGCGAGAGGATCTCGCCGGTGACGGGATCGATCTCGGTGATCCGGTCCACCTCGTCTCCGAAGAACTCGATCCGGAAGACATGCTCTTCCCAGGACGGGATGATCTCGACGGTGTCGCCGCGAACGCGGAACCGGCCGCGGGCCAGATCGACGTCATTCCGCTCGTACTGGACCTCGATGAGCCTTCTCAGCAAGGCATCCCGTGGAACCGACGCCCCCACCTCGAGACCCGTGGCGCCCTTGAGGTACTCGGAAGGCAACCCCAGACCGTAGATGCACGACACCGAGGCCACGACGATGGTATCGCCCGCCTCCAGCAGCGAACGCGTGGCGGAGTGCCTCAGCTTGTCGATCTCGTCATTGATGCTGGCCGTCTTCTCGATGTACGTGTCGGTCGACGGGATGTACGCCTCGGGCTGGTAATAGTCGTAGTAGCTGATGAAGAACTCGACGCGATTCTCGGGAAAGAACTCGCGGAGCTCGTTGCACAGCTGGGCCGCGAGCGTCTTGTTGTGGGCAATCACGAGCGTGGGACGCTGGACCTGCTGGATGACCTGGGCGACGGTATAGGTCTTGCCCGTACCGGTGGCACCGAGCAAGGTCAGACGCCGGTCGCCGACACGCAAGCCCTCGACCAGGGACTCGATTGCACGAGGCTGATCACCGGCTGGCGAATAGGGCGCGGCGAGCCGGAAGGGATGCTTCACGCGGAATCCCTCAGGCCCCGTTCCGGGGTTCCCCGTCTCCCGCAGGAGGATTGACCGGGGAGGCACCCTGGCGGAAGGCTTCGCGGGCTTCGTCAGCCCCCGCCTTGAACTCGCTGACGCTACGGCCCAGGGAGCGCGCCACTTCAGGAAGGCGCTTCGGCCCGAAGATCAGGAGAGCGGCTCCCCCGAGGAGAAGAGCGGTCATCGGTGAGATCATGTCCAGGCTCCTTGCAGCACGGCGCAACGGTCATGATACCAGGTTCGGGGCCGCGATGTCCGGGCGGGCCGGGGCACGGTTCAGATGACCATGGCCTCGTCAGGCAAGGCACCCGACCGGAACCGAGCCAGGGAGAGCGAGGAGACGTCGATGGCCGGGGTTTCCCCGCGCACGAGTTGCGCCATGACCTCACCGCAGGCCGGTGCATGCATGAAGCCGTGGCCACTGAACCCGGCAGCGATCCAGACGTCCGGATGACCGGGCAAGCGATCCAGGATGGGATGGTGATCCGGGGTCACCTCGTAAAGCCCTGCCCAGGAAGACGCGATGCTGGCCTCATCGAGCCTCGGCATGCGCGTCATGCCCGCCATGATGATCTCGGTGGTGAACGCGTCGTCGACCTGGGTCACGAAGCCAGGCGGTTCCTGCCAGTTGGCCATTCCGAGAAGCATGCCGCCAGATTCAGGATGCATGTAGAGGCCTGAATCGAGATCGACCATCATGGGCCAGTCCATCGATATCCAGGGCAATGGAGCGGTCGTGGCGATCTGACGACGCACCGGTTCGATGGGAACTTCGACGCCAAGGGTGGCAGCAAGACGCCCCGACCAGGCCCCAGCTGCGATGACGATGCGCTCGGCGTGACGGTCGCCACGAGACGTCCGGACCCCGACGACCTGCCCGCCCTCGAGCAAGAACTCGAGGACGGGGGTCTCGGTCTCGATGACGACACCCCGGTCGCGCGCGGCCCGGATGTACCCGTTCAACGTGCCATGAGGATCGCCGATGCCATCCAGGCGACAGTAATTCCCGCCGACGATATCGGCCACGTCCACTTCAGGACAAAGCGCACGGATGGCGGCAGCATCGAGCCATTCGACCGGAACACCCCGTTCGCGCTGGAAAGTGGCCCGCTCGTGACAGGCAGCTTCCTGCTCGGCCGTCCGCGCCATGAAGAGATAGCCGACCTGCCGGAAGTCCGCCGGATAACCGACCTCCGCTTCGAACCGGGAAAAACAGGCGATGGAACGCAGACTGAGAGCGATGTTGACCGGGGTCGTGAACTGGGCCCGGATACCGCCGGCACACTTGGCGGTCGACTCGGCTCCGAAAAACTCCTCGCGTTCGAGAAGGTGAACCTGATCACCAGCACCGGCCAGATGATAAGCGATGGACGCCCCGATGATGCCACCGCCGATCACGATCGTGCGCGTCACTGGAGCGTCCTTTCAGAGATTTCCGGAACGAACTAGTGGTCCGCGAGGAACCAGGCGGCCAGACGCGAACGGGTGAAGAAGAACCCGACGACCAGCGTGAGCACGACGATGGTCATGCCGAAGGTCAGAGCGCCAGCGACGCTTTCCGCCAGAAACGGCGTGATGAGGATGCCGGCGATCGTCTGGTTGGTGAGTTGATTGGTCGCGAAACCATAGATCTGGATGGGCACGAGGAACCCGAAAAGAATGGTCACCATCCACGCGACGACCGCCTTGAGCGCCCCGATCATCCAGGACTTCATGGAACGCTGGGGGAAGGCCCGACCGAACCACCAGGAACCCCAGAACGTGAAGAAGATGGTGAATCCGAACAGCAGGGTGATCTGACCGAGTTCTCCGGGATACCAGGTCCCCTCGACGAGATGACCGAATCCGGCAGACGCGGTGGCAAGCGGCAGCAACGACACGATGAGACGACTCCTTCGACAGGGCGAGCCCTCGCGGGAACACTGGCCCGATCTTACCATAACGGACCACGTTCGACAGGCGATCCGCCCTTGTACCCGGACACGGGGATCGCTAGGGTTGCACCCGGCCCGATGCGGCCCGGGAGGTGAACATGAGTTTCGACGCCGGGATCGCCCTCTGTGCGGGGCTCTGGGCGACCGTGGTGATGACGGCCATCCTCTCGGCATCCCTGGGTCTCGGATGGACCCATCTCGACTTTGGTCGGCTGCTCGGGGGCATGCTGGATGGGATCGACCGCCGGGGAACCATGCTCGGGATGCACCTGCACGGTCTCATCGGCCTCGCATTCGGACTGGCCTATGGCTGGCTCTTCGCGGCCATGGGCGTGCCGGATGGCACCGGGGAGGCCATGGCGATCGGCGCTTGCATCGGTATTTACCACTGGCTGCTGTCCATGCCCCTGATCGGGATGGCGGCCGCTCTGAATGCCCATGTCCGGGCCGGACGCGTGATGAATCCTGGCCTGTGGGGCATCCACCTGGGACCGCAGGAGGGTCTGATGCGCCTGGTGGCTCACATCGCCTTCGGCATGACGATGGGAGGAGTCTCGGCCTGGCTCCAACCGGATGCCTCACAGGCGACGATGGGCTGGCTCACGGTCACGGGCATCCTGGGGTGGGTGGGCATCGTGGGTTATCACGTGACCTGCCTGGCTCCGAGCCTGCTGCCGAGAGTCACCTTCGAACCCGCGGAGGATTCGGCGAGCGAGGAACGAGAACGGGCCCGCCAGGACCTGCTCGCGCGCTACCGACGGGGAGATCTGACCTGGGACGAATACCAGCACGAGCGACGCGCGCTGGCGAGTGAACCCTGATGATCGAACCTCGCGTCACAAGGAGGCACGAGATGCCCGAGGAACTTCCCGTCGTGTCGGCGGATCTGACCAGGGCAACCCTGGTCCTGTGTGTCTGGCTCGGGGGCATGTTGCTGCTGACCGGAGGAGGGCTCGCATGGGCCTTCCGGACGGTCCTGACGGAGCGGCGCAGCCTGGGAGAGCACGAGCAGACGGAGGTTCCTCCGATCGCGCTGAA
>JBIIHZ010000179.1:0-5060 GCA_044235265.1 Candidatus Sericytochromatia bacterium | reverse complement strand
GCTACGACACGGTCGTGGGAGAACGTGGATACCGGATGAGCGGGGGCGAGAAGCAGCGTCTGGCCCTGGCACGCGTCATCCTGAAGGCGCCCCGGATTCTCGTGCTGGACGAGGCCACGAGTTCGCTGGATTCTCGGTCCGAAGCGATCGTGCAGGAAGCGCTGGCCGGTGTGATGGCCGGGCGGACGACCCTGGCGATCGCCCATCGCCTGTCGACCATCGTGGAAGCGGACCGGATCCTCGTGATCGAGCAGGGACGGCTGGTCGAACAGGGAACCCACGCCGAACTCATGATCGGCCAGGGTATCTACTCGCGCCTGTTCGCGCAGCAGCTCAGGGACGGGGCAGCCGCGGTCTGACGACCTCCCATACCTGCGCGGCAACCTCATCGGGTGCGCCGGAGGCGTCCAAGCGTACCAGGCACGCATCGTCCATGCGGGCGTACTGATCCGCGACCTTCCGGAGAAACGCCTCGGATTCGTAACCCACGTTGGCCCCGTCCGGTCGTCCTGCCCGGATCCGCTCCAGCGCCACCTCCACCGGGGCCTCGAAAAGCACGGTGAGGTCCGGAACCGGAAAGCGCGGGAAGTTCAGCTCCCTGACCCGCTCGGGATCGAGGCCCAGAGCTCCCTGGTAGGCGATGCTCGAGTGGACGTAACGGTCGACGAGCACGATCCGACCGGCCGCGAGAGCAGGGACGATCAGCGTGTCGAGATGCTCGGCCCGGTCCCGGAGATAGAGATCGAGCTCCTCCTCACGGGTCAGGCCGGCCCGCCCCTCCCGTGCCACGCGGCGGGCTTCCCTTCCCCACGGCCCATCGGTGGGTTCCCGTGAGCACACGGGGTCGAGCCCGAGGCCGGCGAGATGCCGCGCAAGGAGCTGCAGCTGGGTCGATTTACCGAGGCCGTCGAGCCCCTCGAAGGTGATGAAGCTTCCACTTGAAAGAGTGACCATGGCCTCAGTCTAGCGCGGAAGGTCGGGAGCAGCGACTCTTCCGGGAGGCTACAATGGAAGATACCCCCGGAGGGAGAGACTCGCATGCGCATACCCGTCCACATCGCCACGGCCTTCGGTCTCGAGGGACTCGTCGCAGACGAACTCCGTCAGCTGGCCCTCGAACCGTTCACCGTGTCGAACGGTCGCATCGATCTCGTCACGGACTGGACCGGTCTGGCTCGCCTGCACGTGCACCTCCGGATGGCCGAGCGAATCTGGATCCCCCTGGCGTCCTTCAAGGCCAAGGACTTCGATACCCTCTTCGACGGAACCCGGGCCATTGCCTGGGAAAACTGGCTCTCGCGAGATGCCCGGATGCATGTCGAGGGCAAGAGCCTGCGCTCGAAGCTCTCGAGCGTCCCTGCATGCCAGGCGATCGTGAAAAAGGCCCTCATCGAGGCCATGCGACGGAGCCACCGTATCGAACGATTCCCGGAGAACGGTGCGCGCCATCGCATCCTCGTGAGCCTGGTGGACGACGTCGCGACGATCAGCCTCGACGCGACGGGGGACGGCCTCCACAAACGCGGTTACCGGCCGCTGACCGGACCTGCCCCGCTCCGCGAGACGCTGGCGGCCGCCATGGTGACGCTCAGTCGCTGGGAGCCCGACCGGATTCTCCTGGACCCATGCTGCGGCTCGGGTACCCTGCTGGTGGAGGCCGCGTGGATGGCCCAGAATCGAGCTCCGGGCCTTTCCCGCAGCTTCGATGCCGAAGCGTGGCCCATGGGCGATCGCCAGGCCTGGGAACGCGTGCGCGAGGAAGCCCGGGCCGCGATCCGGCACGATGTCGAGTTCCGGGGGATGTACGGACAGGACCGGGATGGCGCGATCCTGGTCCAGGCACGCGAGCACCTGCGGCTGGCGGGCCTCGAGAGCGTCGTGCACGTGCAGCGTCTGCCCTTCGAGGAATGGCGCACGAAGCGTCTCTACGGGGTGATCCTGGCGAATCCGCCCTACGGCGAACGGATCGGGGATGAGGCCGAGATCGAGCGCCTGTACCGCCGATTCGGTCAGGTGCTCGTCGAGAATCCGTCCTGGTCGGCCTTCATTCTGACCTCGAATCCCCGTCTCGAGGAATGGATGGGAAGGCGGGCCGATCGGAAACGCAAGCTGTTCAATGCGAACCTGCGCACCGACCTCCACCAGTTCTTCGGCCCCCTCCCCCCCTCCAGGCGGGACTCAGCGCCGGATGACGAGTTCGACCATCTCCCCGCGCGAATCCCGCAGGAGGAGACGTAACTGGTCGATACCGGTCGGAACGGGCGTTTCGAGGGCGAGTTCTCCACGAGCGTCTTCGCCCGGTGCGACCGGATTCGCGAGGGAGGCTCCCAGTTCGGCCGCCTGCCCCTCGGCGAGACGGTTGCCCTGTCCATCGAGCAGGACCCAGCCTGCAGCCGGATCGAGCGACACCGTCTCCTCGGCGGCATTCTCGATCGTCAGCACGGCGCGCAGCGTCTCGGTACCGGTTGACCGCTCGGGAGAGACGGTCCACGTGATGCCGCCCTGGGTCAGGGAGGCCTCGCGCCAGCGGCCCGGCCTGGTCGGCGTCCCCGGTGTGGCCGAGGGCATCGGGGCTGGCGTAAGCTCGAGCGGGGGCGAGGTCGGTAGCGCCTCGGTCGGCGTGGCCTCGGCGACGGCGAACGGGTCCGCGAGGCCTGCAGACGCCACGTCGACCGACGGGTCGGTCGACGGCTCGAGCGAGGAGCTGGCGACGACAGCCGCCGGATCGGGGCTTCCGGTGACGGGGGCCGGCAGCAAGCCGGTGACCCACCGGACCGGCAGGACTCCGGCCAGCAGGAGCGCCACGATGACCCCGCCCCCGACGAAGAATCCCACGGCAGCGAACCCGGCGACCCTCAGACTGAAGACCCAGGGAGCCTCGGGGAGCAGCCCATCCCCCATCGCCGACGACAGGGCATCGAGAAAGGGAAGTACGGCGGGGAAACGCTCTTCGGGTTCATGCGCCAGCATCCGGAGCAAGACCCGGTCGAGGCTGGTCGGCACGGCGAGGTTGAGGTGACTCGGCGGCGCCGGAGGCACCGCGCCTTCATGCGGGGAGGCGAGCATGGGCACGTGCCCCGTCAGGAGCTCGTAGGTCATCACGGCCAGACTGTAACCATCGGAACGCGCGTCACAGGCCCCCCCCTGGAGGACCTCCGGAGCGACGTAGCGAGGCGTCCCGCTGCCCGGCGGGCGGACGGCATCCTCGATCACGGACGCGAGACCGAAGTCGATGAGAACGGCCCGACCGGAGGCGAGCAACACGTTCTCGGGCTTGACGTCCCCGTGGAGGATTCCCAGCTCGTGCGCATGCGCGAGCGCCTCCCCGATCTGGTGCGTCACCTCCAGGGCTTCCGGCACCGAGAGAGGGGGGCGCGTCCCGTCCAGGTGCTCGCGGAGTTCATGGCCGTCCAGCCACTCCATCACCAGGTAGGCGTCGTCATCCTCGAGGAAGGCTCCCTCGACGGAGACGATCCTCGGGTGAACCAGGCGCCGGACGAGAGCGACCTCGCGCTCGAGGCGCTGCCACGTGAGCTGGCGGGCTTCCGGGTCCACCCGTTCCGTCGAGAGCAGGCGCTTGAGAGCGACCTCCCGCCCGGTCTCGGCGTCGATGGCGCGATACAGGAGACTGTTCCGGGTCCGCTTCACGAGGCGACGCTCCTCGAGCGGATAGCGGCGCCAGCTGTCCGGCTCGGGCTCTCCGGCCTGGATGCGAGCCAGGGAACGGGCAAGCGCCTGAACGGTGGGGGTGCGCTGCTGCGGGTCGAAGCGAAGGGCCCGGTGCAGGACCTCGTCGAGTTCCCGCGACACCCCCGGATGGGTTGCCGACGGCGGCTGCCAGTACTTCTCGTCGAGATGCGCGGGGGGTTTGCCCGTCAAGGCGTGGTACGCGATCGCGGCCAGCGCGAACACGTCGGCACGGCCGTCGACCCGATGCGGGCCCTGACTGCCCAGGCGGAACTCGGGAGCGGCGTAGGGGTTCTCGTGAACGGCCCGTCGCAGATCGAGGCTGGATCGGGTCGAGCCGTCCGCGGCCTTGGCAAGGCGGAAATCCGTGACCCGGATGGCTCCGGGTGAGACCTCGATGGACGATGGACGGAGGTTGCGATGCACGACGCCCTGCCGGTGGGCATGGGCGATCGCCTCGGCGGTCCCGGCGATGATGTTCAGCACTTCAGGGACCGACAGGGACCGCTCGTCGATCCATTCGCTGAGGGGACGGGCCTGCGGATCGAACGGGGCCACCAGGTGGATCCGTCCCTCGTACGGGACGACCTGCTCGACCCTGGCGATTCCGGGATGCTGGAGCGCCATGGCGAGTTTCAGCTCTCGCATCCACTCGGTACGTTGCCGCTCGCGCTCGGCCTCGGGAGCGAGCGGATCTTCCAGGATCTCGTGCAGGAGCACGTGGCGATCGCGCAGGGTGTCATGCGCAAGCATCGTGGCGCGCTCGGCCGTACGCTCGAGCACGACGACCGGTCGATAGGCGCCGATGCGGGGGGCGGGCTGCACGAGACGCAGGGCATCCGCCATCCGGGCCGCCTGGCGCGGCTCGTTGCCGCCCAGTTCGCGCAGCAGGAACGACACGAGGTCCCCCAGCGGGACGACGGGACAGATGCCGGGATCCTGGACCTGGCTGCGAGCGGGATGCGCCAGGATCATGACCTGGTGAGGCACCTCCAGGCCAGCCCGCGTGATCGTCTGGACGACCGTCTCGAGTCGTCCAGCGACATGCTGGAGAGGAGAGGGGCGCATGCGCAGGGAACCACCGGTCGAACGGATGGACCAGGGCAACTCGACACCGGCCGCGGAGACCGAGCCGTGCCAGGCCCGGTACTCGATCCAGGCGAGCCCACCCGGACCGATGACGACCCAGTCGATCTCATCTGGCTGCCGGAGGGCCGATGTGCCCTGGGGACGCACGCGCGGCAGCAGATGAAACCCATCCGGAAGGCGCCATAGCTCCCGGAAGAGCGGCAACTCTTCCGGAGACAGGGCATCCTGGACACATCGTAACTCAGCCATGTGCGCCCTCCACGCGACGCCTGGTAGCCTGCTGG
>JBIIHZ010000178.1:0-5079 GCA_044235265.1 Candidatus Sericytochromatia bacterium | reverse complement strand
CGTACCGACGGCGCTCGAACTGGACCCGGAATCCGCTGCGTCCGTTCTCCGTGGCGGGCGTGTAGGTCTTGGACCCCTCGACCATCATCTCCTCGGCTCCGACGGGAGCCGGCACCCCACCCGTGACAAGACCTACCAGCGTGAGGGCCCAGAGGGCTCTGCGATCAAGTGTCATGTGATACCTCCTCCAGGAGGGCTGGCTCCGGGTGTCCGGGCCAGCCCGAGATTCCCGTCAATTCCTGTTACCACGCAAGGTCGTAGCGCCCTGTCCGCCATTGACCCAGGCCTTGCCCCGGCTGGATGTGACCTTGGTGCTTCCCTGCACGGCGACGGCCTTGGACCCACCGAGCTGGACCTTGGATCCCGAACGGTCCGAGGAGAACGCGCGTACGGTGTTCCCGCTGGCGGCAGCCTTTCCGTCGAGGCTGGCCTTCGACAGGCGGATGGACTTCGTGACGACCCGGGGAGGATCGGTGTCCGCGCCGACCTCGTAACGGTCCAGCCGCGGATCGGGATTGTTTCTCGTGAAGCCGGTCGCGGGATTGCGCGTCTCGACCAGAGCGTCCCACGTCCGAGTGATCACGATTTCCTGACCGCTATCCGTCCGCGTGGTCCGATCGACGCGACGCGTTTCCCGCGTGACGGTCCGCGTGGCGGTGTCGATGTGGGTCTGGATCTTGCGTTTGAAAGGCTTGACCGTCACTTCCTGGAATCTCTGGGAGATCGTGACGTTGCCGCTGGAATCGGGAGTCGACATCGTGGAGCTCAGGACACGTGTCTGGGTGTATGACGGGTCGTATTCCTTGGCGAGAGGGGGGTCCACGACCGTGTTCGTATCGACGGACGTCCGCTCGACGCGGGTGGCAATCACCTGGGCATTGGTCTCGGCGTCGGGGATGAACTCGGAAATCTGCTTGGTCTCGACGAGGATCCACTGCTTCGGGTCGGGTGCCTGAGGTTGCGCCAGGGCCGTGGCATCCGCACCCGTGGCTGCCGTGGCATTCTGGGGGGCTGTCGTACCCGGAAGGAAATAGCGGACGTGCTCGGTGCTGATCAGGGTCCATTCACTGGTCGGGGCGGCTTTCGCCGGCTGGGCCAGAAAGAGGGCCAGGGTGCTGGCGAGCAGGATCGGGAGGCGTGTCTTCATCATGGTCGTCTCCTCACATCAGTTCCGCGCGGCCGCGGTCGCGGGATCTTCCGCGAACCAGACGTCTTCGGTCATGTACCGCTTGCCGTGCTGCACGAAGGTCGACTGGATCAGGTACTCTCCAGCATGGTTCCGCCGGATCGTCGGCTTCGTGTCGACCTCGGAGATACCCAGCTGGTCGAGGGTCCTGAGCTCGGTCTGCTGGATGCGCGCATCCCGGTTGGCATCGATCCAGACCTTGAGCTGTCCGAGCATCGTGCCCTTGAGCGTCCGCTGCGCCCGGAAGAGCGTCGACCATGAGGTCGTATCGTCGAGCGCCACGTTCGTGGCGACCTGCCCCGTGGCCGCCGCATAGGCCAGCTTGTGGTACCCGTTCGCGTAGCCGCGGGCATCCCCGAACAGCACCGTGGCATCCACCTCCCCGTTGCCATGGGCCGCCTGGGTGACCTTGCCCTTGCGGTCGAGGACGAGTAGACCGTCCCCGTCGCCGTTGAGCCACTCGATGTGCTGCTTGCGACCGACGGCCATGATGTCGAACCACACCGAGCCCTGCTGGGCGAAGGGGTACTGGCGCAGCCGGTTCTGCGCGGAGGAGGCCCCCGTCACGCCGATCTTGCCATCGTGGTTGAGGTCGAGGGCAATCGGCGAGTGCGTGGCCCACGTGCCGGCCAGCAGCCACCGGGCGATTTCCCGGAGACGCGCGGCGCTGGGCTGGGGCTCGACGAGGCGCACCGGACCGTTGACGGTGTTCACCCAGGTGTCCAGAACCATTCCTGTCGGTGCCAGGCCCTGGTCGATGAGCGAGGCGAGCTGCGTGAGACGTCCCGCCTGCACGAAGCTGTCGAGATTGCCCATCCCGAGGAGACGCTTGTAAGCCTCCTTGTCGTTGAGCAGCACGGCCTGGGCCGACCACGAGCGGTAGCTGTTGTAGGTGTTCTGATCGAACTGGGCAGGATTGATGAAGTTGATGCCATGCGAGTAGCTGAGGGGGTGGCTGCCACTCCCGTTCACGTACACGTAGCGCCCACCGTTCTGGGCGGCGAAGGCGGCATCGATGTAGGCATTGATGGTTGCAGCCGGCAGGGCATCGAGAAGGGCCGCGGAGTCACGAGCCCCCAGAAGCGTGTTCAGGTTCTGGATCGAGGCGACGGACACACCCGTCGGGATCCGGTACGAGCCATTCTGCACGTCACGCTGGAAAGCGGCCATGGCATTGTCGAAGCTGAAGTCGTGGTAGGCCCCCCCGTCGTAATTCGCGGTGGTGGCCACGGGAATCCCGTACCGGCTGTAGATGGCGGACATCTCGGCCTGCGAGAGCGCCCGGTTCAATCCCCTCGTTTCGAGAAACTGCTGGATGGTCGCATCGTACCGTCCGATGGGATTGAGGATGTAATTCTCGTTCCGGGTGTAGCGGCGTCGCTCGAACTCGACCCACATGCCTCGAACTTCGCTTCCGTTCGAGTCCTTGCCCATACCCTCGAGATAGACCTTGTCCGTCTCTATGATGCATTCTTCCGACTTTGCAGGGGATGGATTCCAGCTCAAGGTGGTCAATACCAGCGCGATGCTCAGGGTTGCCAGACGTTGCCTGCGCATACGTCCTCCTTTCACGGACCTGATCCGGGCACTTGCCCGCCGAGCATGGTTGTACCTCTGGTGCGCACGAGGTTTCGTTAAATATCTGTTTGCGCGTGAACCCTGCTGTAAATGTGGGTGAATTCGCTCGCTTGACGCGCGGTCGTCGTGCGGTTCATGATGACGCCGGATCGTCTTCCGGCGCACCTCCGGAGGCCTCGAGAAGACCCGTGGAGAATGCGATGGCCACCTGGTTCCGTTCCGACGGGCGCCCCACTCCCGAAGCCACCTACATGCAACTCGCCCACATGTGGGCGGGGCACTCGACGTGCTCACGCGCCCGGGTCGGAGCCGTGATCACCACCGGCGACCTGCGCCGAACCGTCGCCCACGGATACAACGGCGGCGGCGTCGGGATGGGGGATAACGCCTGTGCGCACGGGGGCACCCTGCCGGGCGCCTGCGAGCACCTGCACGCCGAAGAGAATGCGCTCCTCTTCTGCAACTACGAGGGGCCGAAACTCCTGTTCGTGACCATCGAACCGTGCCTGATGTGCGCCAAGCGCATCGTCAACAAGGGCCAGATCCTGCGGGTCTATTACGGGCGTCAGGCCTACCGCGACAAGCGCGGGATCGAATATCTCGACCGTGCCCGCATCGAGGTGGTGTACTTCCCGGACCCTGGCTCAGTGGACGGGATTTCGGCTGAACAGCGCCCATAGTCTCAGGACGGCCGGCCCGAGCGTCACGACGAACAGGGCCGGGAAGATGCAGAACACCAGCGGAAACAGCAACTTCACGGGCGCCTGAAGGGCACGTTCCTTCGCCTGTTGCCGGCGGGTCTCGCGGATGCGATCGCGCTGTCCGCGCAGCGTGCGCGCGAGCCCGGCGCCCGTCTCCTCGGCCTGGATCCAGGCCTGGACGACGGCTTCCCAGGCGGGGACGCCCAGAGACCGCGCCCGGAGGAGCAGGGTCGAACGTCGGTCGGCTCCGAGCGCCACGGCTGCCTGCCAGGCACCCAGTTCTCCGGCGAGTTCGGGGGCCAGGTGTCCGCCTCGCGTCACGAGGCGGTGTACGGCTGCCTCGAAGCCCTGGCCTGCCTCGAGGCACGCGATCCACAGATCCAGGACGTCGGGCAGGGAACGAGAGATGGCCTGGCTTCGGGCCTTACCCAGATTCCGGACTCTCCAGACGGGCCCGACCGCACCCGCGATTGCCCCCGCGATCGCCCCGACTGCCCCTGCTCCGATGGCACCCAGGACGCCGCCTGCCAGGGCCAGCACTCCCGCCGAGAGCACCAGTTGCTCGAGTTGACCCGGCGCATCGAGGCCGGCCCGGCTCAGCAGCGATTCGAACCGGTTCCAGCGAGGGGTCCCGGGGCCTCCGATCAGCCATCGCAGCGAGCCCGGGCGGGTCAGTCGCTTGAAGAGTGGCACCGAAAGCCGCCGCTCCCTCGCCGATCGTGTCCCGTCCGTCGATCCTGTGCTTCCGAGGGCCTCCAGACGCCGCTGCGCTCGGTCGGCCGGGCCGCCAAGGAAGAGCCATGCGATGAACGTCGTGAGCACGAAGCCCGTCCCCATGAAGATCATGTCTCAGTCCTCCACCCGGATGGCCCGTCGCATCCAGGCCACACCCAGGAGTTGCAGCGCGATCGCCGAAAGCAGGATCGTGCGTCCGACCGCGCCGGACCACATCGGTCCCAGGTAGCCCGGGTCGATGGCCTGCAGGGCGGCGGCGACGCCGGCGGGCAACGCCCCGAGGACCCAGGCGGAAAGCCGCCCCTGGGCCGTGAGGGCTTTCACCTCGGCGGCCAGGCGGCGACGCTCGCGCAGCGTGTCATGAAGCCCGGTCAGGATCTCGCCGAGGTTGCCCCCCCAGGTTCGCTGGACGGCGATCGCCTCGACCATCAGATCCACCTCGGGGGCGCGGAGGCCCCGCGCGAAATGGCCCAGTGCATCCTCGACCGGCAGCCCCCAGGCCGTCTCTTCCAGGACGTCCCGCCACGGTCGTGCGGCCGCACCTCGCTGCTCGTCCGTGGCCCTCTGCCAGGCGGCCAGGAAACCCTGCCCCGATCTGAGGGCTCCGGTCATCGTCCACAGGGCCGACGGCAACCCGTCGAGGAGCTCCTGTCGGACCCGCTTCGCGCTGGCGGCGAGCCAGGCGGTGCTTCCCGCCAGCACGAGCATGGCAGCCAGGGCCCCCGGCAGGGGGGCCCGCGTCCCGGCACCCACGACGAGCCCGGCCACCAGGGCCGCGAGGCCGGTGATCACCCGCCATTCGCGCCCCGTGAGGGACCATCCGGCCCGATCGAGCCGGGTCTCGATCCAGCCCACTTGCGATCGTCCGGGGCGGCGGGC
>JBIIHZ010000177.1:0-5107 GCA_044235265.1 Candidatus Sericytochromatia bacterium | reverse complement strand
GACGTGGCCCCACCGCCTGTCGGCACGGCCGACGACCACGCAGACCCTGTCGGGCAGCACGCGGTTGATCGCGAGCTCGATCTCCGACGGGGCGAGATTCTCCCCTCCCGACACGATGAGTTCGGACTCGCGGGCCCGGATCCAGAGGCGTCCGTCGTCGCCCAGCTGACCGCGATCTCCGGTGGCCAGCCAGCCATCGACCAGGGTCGCCTTCGTGGCCACCGGGTCATCGACGTACCCCGAGAACATCCCGGGGGACCGCACGAAGATCGTCCCCTCGTCGCCGGCGCCCGGTGCTCGCGACGGGTCCCCGAGCCGCACCTCGATGCCCGGAAGGGGCCAGCCCCCATCTCCCCAGCCATCGGTCGCGTGCTGACCGGGACGACCGAGCGTGACGTGTGAACCCGCCTCCGTCAGACCGTACGTCGGGAGCGCACGCTCGCACCGGCCCAGCTCGACCCCCCGGGTCCCGGCTCCACCCACGAGCATCGCCTTCAGGTTATCCGGGACCGGGCGCTCGCCCCTCGCGGCGAGCCAGTCCCGGTAGGTCGTGGGCACCACTGACACGTGGCTGACCAGTCCCGCTCCGAGTGCCTCGTCCATCGCGACGGGATCGACCCGGTCCCGAAGCCAGATGCAGCAACCGCTGACCAGGCTGCGTACCACGATACCCAGGCCACCGACGTGATTCATGGGCAGGTCGGCCCACCAGGTGTCGTCGTGGCCAAGCCCCAGGGTCCTCACCGACAGGTGAGCATGCGCCACCTGGCTCGCCCACGGCAGGCGTGCCACGCGCGGGGAACCCGAAGATCCGGAAGTCAGGACCCAGCTCTCCGCCCCGGGATGGAATACGGTCTCGCTTCGTGGCCGCGTCCGGGCAGCCTCGAAGTGAGGGTGCCAGCTCTCCAGCTCCCGTGGCGTCACGACGCAATCGGGGCCGATACGTGCGAGCAAGGCCTCTCGCTCCGCGGGCGCCATCCGACGACCCAGCGGGATCACCCGGTGTCCGGCTCGCCAGGCGGCCAGCAGGAACACGATCCAGGCTGGTGATACGGGGGCATCGAGACACCAGAGCGGCGGCTCGTCTCGCTGCACGTGCGCTTCCCGATGGAGCGGATGGGCCTGCCGCAGTCGATCGACCGCGCGTGCGAGTTCCTCGAACGTCCAGTTCGCGCCGGCGTCTCGCAGAAAGACCCGATCCGGGGCGCGCTCGCGAGCGCGCGTCAGCAGGTCGAGGTCCGGCTCAGGCCTCATGACCCGCCTCCCGATTGCGCCCCGGTTATCTGCTCGGCCCACGCCGTGGTCGCGGCAGCATCCGGGGGAACGAGCAGGCTTCCGGCCAGCTCACGCGAGGTCGCCTCATCCCGGAACCACGACAGCGTCCCCAGGCCGTGGACGAGGTCAGGACGGTCCAGGCTGGCGGCCAGGTGCACGAGGTGCCCGAGGCCCACGGCACTCTCGAAACTGCTGCCCACCACGATGGCCTTGCCGCGGACCAGGGCGTCAACGGCGATCGCGCGCGCCCTGTCGAGGCCCCCGAGTACGGTCGGCTTGAGCACGAGTGCGCTCACGGCCGGGTTCGTGAGGGCCTGGTTCGCCACCGAGGCGTCGAACAGGCGCTCGTCGAGCGCGACGGGGACGCCCCACGAGGCCACCTCGGAGAGGTCCACCGGGGCACCGAGCTCGATCGGCTCCTCGATCCAGCGGAAGCCGAGCGGGGCGATCCGGGTGAGGATCTGGCGAGCCTTCCCGGGTGCCCAGGCGCCGTTGGCATCGAGCCTGAGCTCCGGTGCGCAGCCCGCCTCTCGCAGGGCTCGCACGAGGGCCTCGAGGCGGCCGATCTCGGCTTCCGCCTCCAGGAGACCGACCTTGATCTTGAGCGTCTCATGCCCTTCCTGGAGCCGCTGGAAGGCCACTTCGTGTCCGTCGAGGCCCCCGAGCAGGCCCTGCGAGAGCACGCTCGGTGGCGGTTCCTCCGGACCCCGGGACGTCCCGCCCAGTTCACACCAGACGGGACGAGCGGCCCGACGCGCCAGGACCTCGGTCCAGGCCGCCTGAAGGCCAAACCGCACCGCGCGCAGCGAATCGGGAAGCGTCTCCAGGAGGAGTTCCGGGTCGTGTGCCCGGTCCGTGAGGCTCGCCAGAGCGGCAGCCGCCCGGTCGTGGTCTTCGGTCCCGAAGTCCGGCAACGGAGCCACCTCGCCCACCCCGTCAGGTTCGCCCGGCCGAGACCATCTCACCAGCCAACCCTCGCGCCGGTCGAGGGCGCCGCGGGCCGTATGGAGGGTCCGGATCAGAGGGAGCGCCTGCCAGCGGGCCTCGAGGTGCCAGGATGAGGACGCCGTCATCGGGAGATGGCCAGCCCCAGGGCGACGAGCACGCCATGCACCAGCAGAACCTGACCCGTGGCTCCCAGGGTGCGGTTGAGTGCCCGCCCGGTGTCGATCCACACCGAGCGGATCTCGCGCAGGGCCAGAGGGGTGGCCAGGAGCGACAGGGAGACCGTCAGGGGGGCCTTGCCCATCCAGGTGAGGGCGGGAGGGACGAGCAGCGCACCCGCCACAAGGGCCGTGTACTCGATGCGTGCGAAGCGCTCCCCGAAGCGCACCGCCAGGGTTCGCTTCCCGGCCCGAACGTCGGTCGGGGCATCCCGCAGGTTGTTGACCACGATGATCGCGGTCGCAAGCAATCCCACGGGCACGGCGAGCATCCAGGTCAGGGGCGAGATCGCATGCGCCTGGACGTAGACCGTGCCCGTGACGGCCACGAGTCCGAAGAACAGGAAGACGAACAGGTCCCCGAGCCCGTTGTAGCCGAGAGGAAAAGGGCCTCCCGTGTAGGCGATCCCGGACAGGATGCTCAGGATCCCGACGACCACGACCGGCCAGCCCGAGAGCCAGGCGAGGCCAGCCCCTCCTGCTGCGGCAAGTCCGAAGGCGAGGCCGGTCGCGACGAGCACGGCCCGCGGGGTGGCCAGCCCCGCCTGGGTGACGCGGGTGGGGCCGAGACGATCCGTCGTGTCGGCTCCCTTCCGGGCATCGAAGTAGTCGTTGGCGAAATTGGTCCCGATCTGGAGCCAGGTGGCACCCCAGAGGGCCAGCAGGGCCGGTAGCCAGGCCAGATGGCCCTCATGGAAGGCGATCGCCGTCCCTACGAGGACGGGGACGAGGGCCGCCGGCAAGGTGCGAGGCCGGGCGGCGAGGACCCAGACCTTCCAGGCGGGGAGCGACGGATTCACGATCGGACCTCCCGCGTCACGGACGCCGCGGGAAGCGGCCGAAGTCGGGCTTCCGCTTCTCCACGTAGGCATTGCGCCCCTCCTGGGCCTCCTCGCTCATGTAGTAGAGCAGGGTTGCATTGCCGGCGAGTTCCTGGACGCCGGCCTGGCCGTCGATGCCCGCATTGAAGGCCGACTTCAGGCAGCGGAGCGCCAGCGGGCTGTGCTGCAGGATCTCGCGGCACCACTGGACCGTCTCGGCCTCGAGTTCGGCGAGGGGCACGACCCGGTTGATGAGCCCCATCTGGAGCGCTTCCTGGGCATCGTACTGGCGGCACAGGAACCAGATCTCGCGGGCCCTTTTCTGCCCCACGAGGTCCGCGAGATAGCTCGCCCCGAAGCCACCATCGAACGAACCGACACGAGGACCGGTCTGGCCGAACCGCGCGTTGTCGGCGGCGATGGTGAGGTCACAGACGATGTGCAGGACGTGGCCCCCGCCGATGGCGTAGCCTGCGACCATCGCGATGACGGGCTTGGGCAGCGAGCGGATCTGCTTCTGGAGGTCGAGCACGTTCAGGCGCGGCACGCCATCGAAGCCGACGTAGCCTTCCTTGCCTCGGATGCGCTGGTCGCCACCGGAACAGAAGGCCTTCTCACCCTCGCCCGTGAGGATGATGACGCCGACTTCCGGGTCCTCGCGCGCGTCGGTGAAGGCCGACGTCAGCTCGAACAGGGTCTGCGGGCGGAAGGCGTTGCGCACCTCGGGCCGGTTGATGGTGATCTTGGCGATCCCCTCGGCCTTCTCGTACCGGATGTCCGTGAACGTACCGACCGGCTGCCAGGCCGGGATCGGGGCGGTCGTGGTCGTCGGGGTCGTCATGAGGGTTCCTCCTGGAACGTCGGGGAGAGGCAGGCGGCGAGCAGGTCGCCGACGGCACGGGGAGCATCGGAGAGGACATCGTGTCCGGACCCCGGGATCACGTGAGTCCGGGCATGCGGGAAAAGGGGAGCGAGGCTGGCGGCGAGCGCCCGGAACTTCGGGTCGAACTCTCCGGCCGCGAGCACGACGGGGCAGGTGACCGTCCCCAAGAGCCCGTGGTAGGCCGGCTGCTCGGCGAGACCGGCGCTCGCCAGAACCTGCGCGAGGCGCCGGGGATCCTGGCTGCGCCGGATGGTGCTGGATGGACGGACAGCCGGGATCACCGCCCCCGCGAACGCGGCGGCCGGGGCCATGACGGGTTGCGCTTCCCAGGCCCGGACGAATGCCTCGAGATCTCCCAGGGTGAGCAGGTCGATCCAGCGGGCATCTGCCTTCCGGCGCACGACGCGTGCGGGCTCGTCCTCGAGGCCAGCCGAGGCCCCGAGCAGGCAGAGGCCCCGGTACCGATCCGGCCTGCGGACGACGAGGCCTAGGGCCAGGCGCCCACCCATCGAGTACCCCACGACCCAGGGACGGTCCGGGCCAAAAGCCCTGTCGATGGTGGCCTCGAGAGCCTCCAGCCAGCCCTCGAAGGTCGATGGGACAGGTTCCGAGCCCCCGTGTCCGGGCAGATCCGGAACCCACCAGCGACCGGGCATGCCGCTCAGCACGGGCTCGTAGCTCCGGCGATCGCCCGTGAAGCCGTGCAGGGCCACCCCTGCGGGATCCCCTTCCCCCATCCAGGAGGCCACCAGACTCATGGCCGCGGTTCTCCGGGCGACGCCAGCCCGAGCAGGTCCGCGAGATCCTGACGGTAGGCGTCACGTTCGGTGGAGCGGTCGGTCATCAGTTCGACCACGGTGGCGCGTGTCCCGGTCCTCAGCTGAGTCGCCACGCGGTGCAACGCTTCCGCGACATCGGGGGTGCGGTGATGGTCGAGGCCGTACATCCGTGCCGCCCCCTCGAAG
>JBIIHZ010000176.1:0-5130 GCA_044235265.1 Candidatus Sericytochromatia bacterium | reverse complement strand
GGATGGGGCAACGGGCGACCCGGAGCCGGATGGGCCTGAGAACGGGGTGCGAGATGCACGAGGGCGCGGGATCAGGCCTTCCGGGTCCTGGGGTCGAACAGGTCGCGCAGGGCGTCTCCCAGCAGGTTGAAGCCGAGCACGACGATCATCAGGGCGAGCCCCGGGAAGGTCACGGTCCACGGGGCCTCACGGATGTAAGGACGCGCCTGGTTGAGCATGGCGCCCCACTCGGGCGCGGGGGGCTGGGCGCCCAGGCCCAGAAACGACAGGGCGGCCGTCTCGAGCACGGCGGTCGCGAAGCCCAGCGTCGCCTGCACCCAGACCGGCCCGAGGCAGTTGGGCAGGACGTGTCCGAGGGCGATCGCCACCGGGGTTGCGCCCACGGCGCGGGCGGCCTCGACGAACTCCTGCCGCACGATCGTGAGCACCGAGGCCCGGACGAGGCGCGCATAGACGGGCACGTTCACCAGGGCGATCGCCACCACCGCGCTTTCCAGCCCGGGGCCGGCGATCGCCACGAGCAGGATGGCCAGCAGCAGCCCCGGGAAGGCCATCCAGATGTCCATGAGCCGCATGAGCGCCTCGTCCGTCCGCCTCCCGACCATCCCGGCGACGAGCCCGATCGCCACGCCCAGGCCGAGCGACAGCACCACCGAGGCGGCCCCCACGCCGAACGAGATGCGGGCCCCGGAGACGATGCGCGCCAGCACGTCCCGGCCGAGGTCGTCCGTGCCCAGCCAGTGGGCCTGCGAGGGGCCCTGCAGACGCACCGCGAGGTCCTGGGCGAGCGGGTCGATGCCGAGCCAGGCCGGTCCGACGAGGGCGGCGAGCACGACGAGCAGGGCCAGCACCAGTCCGACCCGCCCGGACCGGTGACGCCACAGGCGCTTCAGGGCGAGCATCTAGGCCTCCTCCCGGCTGCGCAGGCGCGGGTCGAGGCGGCCATACAGCCAGTCCACCCCCCAGTTGACGGCCACGAAGGTCAGCGCGAACACCAGCACGCAGCCCTGCAGGAGGGGGAAGTCCCGGGCGAAGACGGCCCCCACGGCGAGCGTCCCCACGCCGGGCCACGAGAACAGCGTCTCGGTCAGCACGGCCCCCGAGAGCAGCGTCCCCAGTTGCAGGCCGGCCACCGTCACGATCGGGACCCACGCATTCGAGAGGGCGTGGCGCAGCACCACGAGGACCTCGGGCACGCCCTTGGCCCGGGCCGCCCGGACATGCTCGGAGCCGAGGACCTCCAGCATCGCGGCCCGGGTCATGCGCACGAGGGTCGCGAGGGGCACGGTGGCGAGGGTGCAGGCCGGCAGCACCAGGTGGCGCAGGGCATCGACGAACGCCTCACGCTGTCCCTGCAGGAGGGTGTCGACCGTGAGCAGTCCGGTCACGGGCGCGACGTCGAGGGCCAGGTCGAGTCGCCCCGAGAGGGGCAACACCCGCCAGGTCGCCGCGAACAGCAGCATCAGCAGCAGGCCGAGCCAGAAGATGGGCATCGAGACCCCCACCAGCGACACCCCGCTCGCGGCCACGTCGACCCAGCCGTTGCGTTTCACGGCTGCGAGGCATCCGAGCGGGATGCCCACGACCAGGGCGATCGCGAGCGCCGTGACCGACAGCTCGATGGTGGCTCCGGCGCGGTGCGCGATCTCGATCGCGACGGACTCACCCGACTGGATGGACCGGCCGAGGTCGCCGCGTGCGAGCTGCCCCACGTACGAGGCGAACTGCACGGGCACGGGGCGATCGAGCCCGAGCTCGTGCCGGAGCTGCGCGAGCGTCTCGGGCGTGGCCCGTTCCCCCAGCATGATCTGGGCCGGGTCACCCGGGACCGCCCGGACGGCCAGGAAGACGAGCAGCACCACCCCGAACAGGATGGGCACCAGCGAGACGAGGCGACCGAAGGCGCGGTTCACGGGGCATCTCCTTGGAGCCAGACGTCGGCGAAGCGCTTCACGCCCGTCGGATGCAGCGCGAACCCCCGGACGTTGCCCCGCATGGCGACCAGCTGGCGCGCATGGAACAGCGGGATGCATGGCACGTCGTCATGCAGGCGCTCCTGCACCTGCCGGTAGAGGCGCGAGCGGGTGGCCAGCACCGTCGTGCGGCGGGCCTCGGTGAGCCAGGCGTGCACCGCGGGATCGCGGTAGAAGCAGTAGTTCGAGGCGCCGCCTCCGGGGCGGGCGTTGTTCGCGTCGAACATCGTGTAAAGGAAGTTGTCCGGGTCGCCGTTGTCGCCGATCCAGCCCATGAGGGCCGCCGTGTGGTCCCCGCGGCCGAGCTTGTCGAGGTAGGTGCCCCACTCGTAGCTCTGGATCTGGACCCGGATGCCGAGCGGCTGCAGGGCGGCCTGGATGGCCTCGGCCGTGCGCTGTCCCTGCGGCATGTAGGGGCGGGCCACGGGCAGGGCCCACAGGGGCAGCTCGAAGCCGCCGGCCAGTCCGGCCTCGGCCAGCAGGCGGCGCGCGATCGCGAGGTCCGGCGCCGGATCGACGAGCCGGGCGGCGTAGCCCAGCAGGGCCGGGGGCATCGGGTTGACGGCCGCCTGGCCGAGCCGGCCGCCCGCGAAGAAGGCCTTCACGAGCGCAGGTTTGTCGAGGGCGAGGCGGATGGCTCGCCGGACGCGGACGTCGTCGAGGGGCTTGCGAGTCACGTTGAAGGCCAGGTAGCCGACGTTCATGCCGGGAGCACTGGCGAGGCGCAATTCAGGGTTACGCTCGACGCGGGCCACATCGTCCGGGTTGATGCCGTCCATGGCGTCCACCGCGCCGACCTCGAGTTCGAGCAGGCGCACGGCGTTCTCGGGGACGGGCTTGAACACGAGTTTTCGGAGGCGCGGCGGGCCGTCCCAGTAATCGAGGTTGCGCTCGAGCACGATGCGCTCGCCGCGGACCCAGCGCACGAACCGGAAGGGACCGGTTCCGACGGGGTGCCGGGCGATCGCCGCACCATCCGTGGCCAGGGCCTCCGGCGAGAGGATGGACATCGAGGGAATGGCCAGGTTGGCCAGGAAGGTGGCGTCCGGAACCTTCAGGCGCATGCGGACGGTCCGGGGATCGACCACCTCGACCCGGTCGAGCACGGGCGCGAAGAAGCTGGCCCAGAACTCGAAGACCTGGCCCGGGCCGGGTTTTCTTTGACGGTCGAACGAGATCTTCACGGCCCGGGCATCGAACGGGGTGCCGTCGTGAAAGCGGACCCCCGGTCGCAGGTGGAAGGTCCAGGTCCGGCCATCGGGGCTCACGTCCCAGCGGGTCGCGAGCGCCGGTTCGATCCGGCAGGAGCCATCCGCGAAGCGCACCAGGCCCTCGCAGATGTTCTCGGTGACGGTCGTGCTCTCGGCGTCCACGGTGTCAGCCGGGTCGAGGCGGGTGGCGTCCTTGGCCTTGGCGAAGATGAGCGTGTCGGTGCGACGGGAGATGCCCGTCCCGCAACCGGGCAGGCCCGTCAGGAGGGAGAGCCCCGCCATCCAGAGGGCTAGAACGCGCTTGGCCTTGCTGGGACGGGGCGGGTTCGAGGGCACGGCAGGCTCCGGACGGGCGACGAACGGGCTTCATCGTATCACGGGGCCTGGCCTTGCACGTTCTCGGCGGAAGGCCGCATGACCATTCCGGTCTAGGACCTCGACATCTCCGGCTTCGAGGCGCTCTGGGGCCTGCGCGTGAACATGAAGCCGCTCGATCAAGGGCCACTCGACCTGCATACGGTCGATACGCACCGCGTCGAGGGGCTTACCCTCCGGGCCCTCTCCCACGTGATCAGCCGGGAAAGCGGTCAGTTCACCCAGCACGCCGAGGTGACCTTCACCTTCGACGAGGAAGGCCTGCTCGCGCACTATCACCAGGACGTGCTCTGGAGCGTCGGCTAGCCCGGTTCATTCCGCGGGAATCTTCGCCAGACCCGCGTCACCCGGATCGCGACGGGTAGGAGCGCCCCTTCCAGGGGGCGCTCCGTCCCATCAGGGACCTGCGGGCCGAATCGAGGGCGATCGCCACCAGGAACCCGATCGCCACGGGATGCATGATCCAGGTCAGGGCCGGATGACCGAAGCGGCGTGCCAGGCGCAGGCGCAGGGCCACCCCCAGGGCGATCGCCATCCCCGCTCCCCATGGATCGACCATCCACGTGCCCCAGGGGGCCAGGTACAGCGTGACGATCCCCGTCATCGAGGCGAGGAAGACCCCCGGACGCCCCCCGAACGCGGGGTAGCAGTTCTTGGCGAAGCCCAGGAAGACCTCGCGGGCATCGCGGTACATGCGGCAGCGGACCCAGCCGGTGCCGTCCACGAGGCGCAAGCGACCCCCCGTGGCCTTCACGCGCTGGGCGAGGCGGACATCCTCGACGAGATCTGCCCGGATCGCCTCGTGCCCCCCCGCGGCCGCGTAGGCGGCGGGCCGGAAGGCCAGGAACTGTCCGTTGGCCGCGGCGATCGCCGCCTCGGGGCGGGTATGGGCCAGTCGCACGGGCAGGAAGCCCATCACGGCGAACGAGAGCAGCGGGATCACGAGCCGCTCGGCCCACGTGATCGTCACCTGCTCGGGAAAGACCGACAGCAGATCGGCCTCTTCGGCCATGGCCCGCGCGTGGGCGCGTTCGAGGGCATCGGGAACCAGCGTCACGTCGGCATCGAGGAACACCCACCATGCGCCGCGAGCTTCCCGGGAAAGCTGGTGGCAGGCATGGTTCTTGCCGGACCAGCCCGGGGGAAGCGGGCCGCCCTCGAGCAGCCGGATCCGAGGGTCCAGGGCCATGGCGGCGCGCACGCGCTCGGCCGTGTCGTCCGTGGACCCATCGTCGAGTACGAGGATCTCGAGGTCCGTCCAGGTCTGGTGCCGCAGCGATTCGAGGCACGGGTCGATCCGGCCTGCCTCGTTCCGCGCCGGAACCAGCACGGAGATCGCCGGACCCTTCTGCCAGGATGTCGCTCCGCCCGGATTCGCCTCCCGGGGGGCAGGCTCGCCCGCCAGGACCATCACCGCGTCGCGCTCAGGTTCCCGGGCGTCGGGTCCAGGGACCGGGGGAACGGAGAAGACCTCGAGGTTGTCCGTGACCAGCCGGTGCTGGAGCAGGAGCAGGAGCGCGACGGTCCAGTCGAGAACGGGCCAGGGCGACATGGGCAACGGAACGCGCGTC
>JBIIHZ010000175.1:0-5139 GCA_044235265.1 Candidatus Sericytochromatia bacterium | reverse complement strand
GCGGAAGGCGACGGCCGGACCGGCAGAGACGGTGGCCAGCGTCGCCCCCACCGGATGCAGGACCACCCAGTCCCGGGAACTCGCCACGCCGAGACGTGGCGCCCCCTCGACGACCCCGATCCGCAGCTCCCGGGGGACCGGCGCGACCTGGGCCCCCGCCGGCATCATCCCGGCGACGACGAGCAGCGCGGCGGCCAGGTGGACGGACCACCTCGCCACGCATCGGGAGTCAGGGCCAAGACGTCTCACCACCGGATGGAAACCCCTCGCGGACCCAGGCCGCCACGGCCTGCCACGTTCGCGGATCATGCCATGTACCGGCATGATTGGCACGTGCGACGCGCACGCATCGCGTCCCGGGATGCTGCTGCTGGTCGGGCGCCCAGCGCCGGACGCTCTCGAGATCCCGGGCGCCATGGATGGCCAGCGTGGGTCCGGTGGGCTCCCAGCGATCGCCCCAGGCCGCGAGGACCGACTCCAGACCGGCGAGCGGTCGCGCCTCGCGGACCCGGTGAGGGGAGAGCTCCCGCCACAGCTCGTCGAGCGGTCCCTCGAAGGTGGGCACGGCAGGGGCGGAAACGGTGACGCAGGGCCCTTCTCCCGTTCGCAGGGCGAGCCTCCCCCCGAGGCTGAAGCCGACGACCAGCTGGCGCTCGGCCCCTCGCAGCCAGCCGTGAGCCTCGTCCAGGGCACGCTCGAGGGTCTCGAGCTCCAGGCGTCCGGGGTGACGGCCGTGCCCGGGCAGATCGCGGGCGCGCGCCGCGAAGCCCAGCCCCGCCAGCGTCACGAGCGCCCCCAGCGTCTCGCGGACCGCCTGACCGTACCCGTGCCAGACCCAGGCCCGGCCCACCGGAACTTCCGGAACGACGTCCAGGACCTCTCCCGCCCCATCCTCGCGGAGCTCGAAGTGCCCGCGCAAGGGCTCAGGCCCCGCCACAGACTCGCTCGATCGCCCGTTCGAGGCCCTGGAAGAGCCGTTCGAGCTGCGGCGGAGTCACCGCGTACGGGGGCATGACGACGAGCGTGTTCCCGATGGGCCGCACCAGGACCCCGTGGTCGCGGGCCGCCTGGCAGACCCGGATCCCGACCTTCTCTTCCCACCGGTAGGGCTCACCGCCGGGGCGTACCAGGTCGAGGGCCGCGATCGCCCCGAGTTGCCGGGTCGCCCCCACGTGCGGACTCCGGGCGGCACGCACCCGTGCAACCTCGAGCCCGGCGGCCAGATCCGCGATGCGGGCCAGGGTGTCTTCCTCGCGGAAGAGGTCGAGACTCGCGATGGCGGCGGCACAGGCGAGCGGGTTGCCCGTGTAGCTGTGGCCGTGGAAGAAGGTCCGCAAGCGGGCGTATTCGCCCAGAAAGCCTGCGTAGACCCGCTCGGTGGCGAGCGTCGCAGCCAGGGGCAACGTCCCGCCGGTGAGGCCCTTCGCGACGGCCATCAGGTCGGGGGCGACGCCCTCGTGCTCACAGGCGAACATGCGTCCGGTCCTCCCGAACCCCGTGGCCACCTCGTCGACCACGAGCAGGACGTCGTACCGGTCACAGAGCTCCCGCACCCGCCGCAGGTGCCCCGGAGGCAGGAGCCGCATGCCGCTCGCTCCCTGGATCAGGGGTTCGGTGACGAAGGCCGCGAGTTCAGGGCCGTGCTCGGCGAAGCATCGCTCGAGATCGGTCTCCCAGCCTTCACCATCCGGGAAGGGGACCCGCACGACCTCGAAGAGCATCGGTGCGTAGACACCGTGGAACATCGAGATCCCCCCGACGCTGACGGCCCCCAGGGTATCTCCGTGATACGCCCCCTCGAGGGCGGCGAACTTGCGTCGTTCGGGTTTCCCGACCTGGTGCCAGTGCTGGAACGCCATCTTCAGGGCGGCCTCGACGGCCGTGCTGCCGTTGTCGGAATAGAACACCCGCGTGAGACCCGGTGGGGCGATCGCCACGAGGCGCTCGGCGAGCTCGACCGCCGGCACGTTCCCGAGCCCGAGCATCGTGCTGTGGTCGAGACGGCCCAGCTGCTCGCGGAGGGCGGCCATCAGGCGCGGGTGCCGGTGACCGTGGAGGTTGACCCAGAGGCTGCTGTTGGCGTCCAGGTACACGCGCCCCAGCGTGTCGACGAGTTCAGCCCCCGTTGCATGCTCGACGAGGACCTGATCCTCGCGCACGAAGTCGGCCATCTGCGTGAACGGATGCCACAGGAGGCGCTTGTCGGCCTCCTCGAGTCGCCGTGCCCTCCGTTCGCGGTCGCCGGGGTCCAGTCGCGAGACGAGCGCCTCGAGCACGGGAGCGAGAGCATCCCGGCACGTCGACACGAGCGCTGCGGGCGAGCGGTCATGCACCGGCGGGACCGTACCCAGGTACGGGGCCCCCGTCAGCCGAGCGATCCAGGCCGAGTTCTCGGCCAGCGCGGGACGGTCGGCCTCGCCGGGCGGATCGCTCAGCACGAACCCGAGACAGGGAAGCCCGGCGTCCTGGACGGCCCGGATCGTCAGGGCGGCGTGGTTGATACCCCCGAGGCCCGCGCGCCCGACGACGAGCACGGAAGCCCCCAGGCGGGCGGCCGCATCCAGGATGGTGTGGTGGTCGTCGAGCGGCACCAGAGCGCCGCCTGCCCCTTCCAGAAGCAAGACCTGGACGTCCCGCGACAGCGTGTCGGCAGCGGCATGGATGGCCGGCCAGTCGAGCACATGCCCCTCGTGACGCGCCGCGACGGCCGGGGCGGCCGGCAGGCCGTAGCGCACGGGACAGACGCGATCGAGCAACACGTCCGGTTCCGGATAGACGAGCCCGGCGAGCCACGAGGCATCTTCCGGGACGAGCCACCCGTCCCGGACCTCGCAGCCCGTCTCGACCGGCTTCATGACCCCCACGTCCAGTCCGCGCTCCTGCAACAGACGTGCCAGGGCCCCCGTCACGACGGTCTTGCCCACCCCCGTGTCCGTGCCGACCACGAAGCATCTGAAGGCCTTCATGTCGCGTCCAGCTCCCTTTCTGCGTGAGGGACCTCGGGATCCGGGTCATGCCACCACGGCCCCGTCCGTACCAGTTCCTGCCTGAAGGCCGCGACGACCCGCTCCAGGTCTCGTTCCTCGTGATCGGACCGCACCGTGAGGCGCAACCGGGAGCGCCCGGGCGGTACCGTGGGGGGACGGATGGCCTGCACCAGCACGCCGGCCTCCCGCAGGCGGGCAGCCAGCTCCAGCGCCCGATCGGCCGGCCCGACCGGGACGGGGACGATGGGGGTCTCTCCCGGTGGAACCGGGATCCCGAGACCGGCCAGAGCCGTCCGCAAGCAGGCCGCGCGGGCCTGCACGCGAGCGACCAACCCGGGATCATCGCCCAGGACGGCGAGGGCCTCGCGGGCCGCGGCGAGCACGGCCGGCGGCAAGGCCGTGCTGAAGATGAACGGCCTCGCCCGGTTGATGAGGACCTCGCGGACCCAGGCCGGGCCGGCCACGAAGGCTCCGTACCCACCGAGGGCCTTGCCGAGCGTGCCGACCTGGATCACCCGGTCCAGGTCTCCGGCGGCGAGCCCGTGATGCTCGACGGATCCCCGACCGGTTGGCCCGATGACCCCGGTCGCATGGGCCTCGTCGAGCACGACCATCGCCTCATGACGCGCGGCGAGGTCGAGCAGGGCCGGGAGGTCGGCGAGGTCCCCGTCCATCGAGAACACCCCGTCGACGACGATCCAGCGAAAGCCTTCACACGGGGCGGCCAGCAGGCGATCCATCGCCCCGAGATCACCATGCCGGACATGGCGCACGTGAGCCCCCGTGGCGCGGACCCCGTCGATGAGGCTGGCATGGTTGAGGCGATCCCCCACGATGAAGTCCCCGCGACGCACGAGGGCCCCGAGCACCCCGAGGTTGGCCAGGTAGCCCGAACCGAACAGGGTCACGGCCTCGCAACGCTTGAAGGTGGCCAGGTCTCGCTCGAGTGCCTCGTGCAAGGTGAGGTTGCCGGCGAGCAGGCGGGAGCCCGTGCTGGAGGCGCCCACCTCGCGGACGGCCCGGGCCGCCGCCTCGAGGACGCGGGGATGGCGGGAAAGGCCCAGGTAATCGTTGCCGTTCATGACGACCAGGTCCCGCCCGTCGAGCCGGACGAGCGGGCCTGGCGCCTCGAGGGCGTCAGGAAGCTGACGGAGAAGGGATCGGCGGGACAGGTCCTCGAGCTCCTCGAGGAGCGAGCCGACCACGGCTGGACGTCGGGACACGAACGACCTCGATCCGGTAGGGGCCGGTGCGTTATCATGGGTATCTTGCCAGGCCTCGCCCCCGCTGTCGAAGGAGACTCTCATGGGAACCACGCCGGAAACCACCCCGACGACCCGTCATGACTGGACCGTCGACGAGGCGCTCGCGCTCATGGAACTCCCTCTGCCCGACCTCGTGTTCCGGGCTGCGAGCGTCCACCGGCAGCACCACGACCCGCTGCGCGTGCAGAAGGCGACGCTCCTGAGCATCAAGACCGGGGGCTGTCCCGAAAACTGTTCCTACTGTCCGCAGAGCGCCCACTTCAAGACCGGCGTCGACCGCGTCGCCCTGATGCCGGTCGAGACGGTCCTGGATGCTGCTCGCGAGGCGCAGGCCGACGGTGCGACCCGCTTCTGCATGGGGGCCGCGTGGCGCGAGGTGCGCGAGGGCGCCGACTTCGACCGGGTGATCGACATGGTCCGGGGCGTCACGGACCTGGGCATGGAGGCCTGCGTGACGCTCGGGATGATCAAGCCCGAGCAGGCCCGGCGCCTCAAGGATGCCGGACTCGTCTCGTACAACCACAACCTCGACACCAGCGAGGGACACTATGCCGAGATCATCACGACGCGGACGTACCAGGACCGCCTGCAGACGCTCGAGGCCGTCCAGGATGCTGGCATCTCGGTGTGCTCGGGCGGGATCCTCGGCATGGGCGAGAGCTGGCGCGACCGCGCCGAGATGCTCGTGACGCTGGCCAACCTCCGGCCCCATCCGGGCTCCGTCCCCCTCAACGTGCTCGTCCCCGTCGAGGGCACGCCGCTGGCTGACGCCGCCCCTCTCGACCCCTTCGAGCTGATCCGGGCCATCGCTACCGCCCGGATCCTGATGCCGCTCTCCCGGGTCCGTCTCTCGGCAGGCCGCCTGCAGCTGTCGCGCGAGGCCCAGG
>JBIIHZ010000174.1:0-5148 GCA_044235265.1 Candidatus Sericytochromatia bacterium | reverse complement strand
CCTTTCTGGCGGACCTCGTGATGGGCAAGGACGTGCAGATCGAGCAGGACGTGGAGGCACGCGATCGCTACGGGCGGGTGCTGGGCTACGTATACATCGGAAACCGCTTCGTGAACCTGGAACTCGTGCGGGCCGGCCTCGCGATGCTCTACACCTCGCCGCCCAACGTCATGCACACGTCCGAGCTCCAGGGGGCTCAGGCCGAGGCCCGGCAGGCCGGGCGAGGCATCTGGTCCCCGACGGACGGCCTCACGGAATCCCCCTACGAGTACCGGCACCACGGCAAGAAGCCGCCCCGACGCATCGGTCAGGACGGCCTGCCACGCGCCCTCTGAATCAGAACTTGAGGCGGTATCCGAAATACGGGATCGCCGGGATCCCGTAGTTGAAGGTCGGGTCGTCGAGCTTCTCGTACTGGGTGCCGTAATCGACGTTGAGCACCTCACGCTGCTGCGTGACCTCGACGTAGAACGTCCCCTCGCGCCCCCAGAGACCGGCCGGACGCTCGACGCGAGCCGACCACAGGATCCCGTCCGGGAACCGTCTCGAGAGCAGGTCTCCGCGCACGGGCTGGAAGGTGCCGTCCGGTAGCTGGACCCGGTTCACCACGGGCGTGTAGGGGCGACCGTTGGAATACCGGAGGCGGAAAGACGGAGACCAGTCCCAGAACGTCGGGCCACTGACCACCAGGTTCCCGATGAACGGTGTGTCGGCCTCGAAGGGCTTCTCCCCGTCCTTCGGATTGGTGCGGAACGAGGGCGAATAGGTGAGCGCCATCTGCCCCGACCACCCGGCGATCGGCTGGCACTCGAGCGTGAGCTCGGCGCCCGTGACTCGCCCCGAACCCTGATTCGTGAACCTCTCGACCGGGTCGGTCACCACGAGGTCGAGGAAGCGGCGATCGAAGACCTCGAGCCGGGCCTGCAGCAGGTCGTTGATCTGGCGATCGACCCCGGCCACGACGTCGCGCGTGTAAGCAGCCATGAGCGACGGGTTGCCGATGCCGGGAAGCAACTCGTTGACGTCCGGAAACTGGTATTGCTGCCCGTAGGCCAGCCGCCAGGTCGTGTCGGCATCGCTGCGCCAGGTCAGTCCCAGGCGCGGGGCGAGATGATCCTCGTTCGTGCTATCGAGACGGTCGTAACGGGCACCAAGGGAGAGCGTGAGACTCTCGAGGGGACGCCAGGCATCCTCGACGTACGCCCCGTACACCTTCTGGTTGCCGGTGGTGTTGGTGTTGAGGGTGGGCAGGCTGTTGACCTCGTCCGCCGTGAGGTCGCCGATCCGCCGACCACCTGCATCGGGACGCTTCTGGACCTCGAGGTAGTTCGTCGTGTCGTAGCGGACACCGGCCCTCAGCGTATGCTGGTCGTCGAGTTGCCAGACGGTGTCGTCGGCCAACGTGCTGCGGTAACGCATGCTGTCGATCTTGAGGAAGTTGCCGACCTCGACGCGCTGGTACGGCTCCTGGTAATTGAGCACCAGCTTGTTGCTCGCGCGCTCACCCAGGGGCTGGCTCCACACGAGCCCGCTCGAGACGTAACCCGTGTCGTTCGAGGCCGAACGCACGGGGTTGGTCGACCCTGAGGCGGCCGGCAGCTTGAGCGCGAGCTGGTCGTTGGAGCCGATGCTCACGACATCCAGGCGCCCGCCGCCCGGCAGGTTGGCCGTCACGCGGGCCTGATAGTCGTCGAACTTGGGAAAGACCGAGAAGACCGGGATGAGGCCGTTCAGGAACAGGTCGAAGTAGCTGCGCCGACCCGCGAGCGAGTAGCTGAGGCCGGGGACGATGGGCCCCTCGATGAGCCCTTCCGAGTAGAGGAGGTTGCCCTCGAACACGCCGTGGAAGGCATCGGTCTTCGGTGGGCGCGTCTCGATGTCGAAGACGGCCGACTTCACGTTGCCGAACCGGGCCGGGATGGCGCCCGTGTAGAGGTCGACCTTCGAGAGCGTGTTGGCGTTGAACACGCTGATGAGGCCCCCGAAGTGGAACGGGTTGCCGATCTGGATGCCGTCGAGGAAATAGAGATTGTCGTTGTTGCCGCCGCCACGGATGATGACCTGGCCACCGAAGCCGCCCGTGTTGACGCCCGCGCCGGTCGTGACGGCGAGAACGGGGTCGTTGCGGGCCCCCGCGACGCGC
Source organism: Candidatus Sericytochromatia bacterium (assembly GCA_044235265.1). Classification (GTDB taxonomy): domain Bacteria; phylum Cyanobacteriota; class Sericytochromatia; order S15B-MN24; family UBA4093; genus JAYKJE01. The sequence continues at coordinate 3,005 of JBIIHZ010000174.1, read as the reverse complement.
TGGATCTCGCTCGCCGTCACGGAGCGGCGGCTGGTCTCGACCTGGGCGAGGCGGCTGGGACGGTCGGTCGCGACGACGGTCTCGCGAGCCTTGACGACGCCCGGCTTCATGCGGGCCGTGAGCCGCACGGCACGCTCATCCGAGAGGGGGACGCGTGGAAAGACGACGGGCAGGTAACCGGGGGCCTCGACCTTGATGGCCGTGGCCCCGGCACCGAGACCACGCAGCTCGAAAACCCCGTCGGCGCGCGTCTCCTGGCTGGTTCCCGAGGTCACGACCGTCACGCGGGCGCCGGGCAACGGCTTGCCCGTGGCCTGGTCGAGCACCCTGCCCTCGAGGACCGCGGCGATCGCCGGGCCAGCCCCCGGGAGCAGAGACGAGGCGATCGCCAGACCCAGCGAGTACGCGAGGGGAAGCGAGCGCGTGAAGCGCGTCATGGGCGAGCCTCCGACGAGGTGTCCCCGGCGAGGGACGGCGCGAGCAAGAGCGATCCAGAAGACTCGGGTGTCGTGGCGGTTCCCGGACTGGACCCACCGGAGCCGTCAGCAGGGGCGCCAACCTGGACGGATGCGCTGGCGGACGCCATTCCCGGAGACAATGGCACGCTTTCCTCGGCAGGCTCCTCGGCCACCTCGACGGGCTGGACGCTGGCACCCGTCAGTTCGAACCGGATAGGCAAGCGGATCGTGCAAGCGACGGCCACCCCGGAGCGCCGGGCCGGCTGGAAGCGCGAGCCCCGGACGGCCTCGAGGGCCGAACGGCCGAACGTCGAGGTGGTCGCCGAGACGAGTTCGGCCCGCTGGACGCGCCCGTCGGCCTCGACGTAGGCCTGGACCACGGCCGAGCCGGTGGCATTCGCCAGGCGGGCGACCTCCGGATACGCCACGCGCAGGTCCCCGATGGGCCGAGGTTCGAACTCGAAGGTCCGGATGGTCCGGGGCAGGTCCCCGCTGTCCAGTTCGAGGGGCGGCGGCGGTCCGGGTTCGGGCGTGGCCGCGGGAGCCGGGGTGGGCGCAGGAGGCGCGGGGGGCGCCGCGACCGGGACCTCGAACGAGCCGGCATCCGAGGTCTCGACGTTGAACCCCGATTGCGCATCGCCGATACCGGACCCACCCGGGGCCATCATGGGCTGGAGCGCGCGGGCTGGAGCCGGGCGACGCGCGGCGACCTTCGCCACCTTGCGAACCGGAGGCTTCGGCCGGGGCTTCGGTTTCTGTTTCTCCTGAAGGGTCACCTGGATGACCTTGCGCAGGATCGTCTGACCCGCCGGGATCTGCGTGAGGAAGACGTAGAGGCCCACGTGAGCCCCGAGCGAGACCCCGACGATCCAGAGCCAGCGGTTCCGGTCCGAGCGCTGCACGGTCACCGCCGTTCGACTGCGAAGGCGAGCCCCTCGATGCCGGCCTGACGGGCGGCGTCCATGACCTCGATGACCTTGCCGTGGCGGGTCTCGCGATCGGCCCCCACGAGCACCTGGAGGTTCGGACGTTCCGCCTTCAGGGTCTGGAGATTCGTGAGCAACTGGTCGAAGGTGACGACCCGGTCATCGAGGCGGATCGTGCCGTTGGCCTCGACCATGACGGCGACGGTGCGGGCCTCGGTCGCCGTGGTCCGCGAGGCTTTGGGAAGCTGGACCTTGAGCGACTGCTGGGCGATCAGGTAGCTGGTCGCCAGGAAGATGATGAGCAGCACGAGCGTGACGTCGACGAGCGGCGTCACGTTGATGTCGACGATGGGGTCGTCAGATGACGAGGAGCGCATCAAGACCTCCTAGCGGGCGGCGGGCGCGGGAGCGGCCTGCTCGCTGCGCTTGATGGCGACGACGGCCTCGGCGGCCTCCTCGAGCTGGTAGTCCATCACGCGGATGCTGCGCTGGTAGAGGTTGTAGAAGATGACGGCCGGAATGGCGACCATGATGCCGACGGCCGTGGCGACGAGCGCCTCCGACAGGCCGGTCATGACGGCGGCCGGGCCCTGGGCGGCGGCGTTCCCGAGGTCCTGGAAGGCGCGGATGATGCCGAGGACCGTGCCGAAGAGGCCGACGAACGGGGCGTTGTTGCCGAGCGTCCCGAGGACGACGAGCCCGCGTTCGGCCGTGGCCCGCTCGCGCAGGCGATGGGCGAGCAAGGTCGCCGCCAGGCGGTCCGCCCCGATGGCCCACTCGTCGGTGGCGAGGTGCAGCATCCGGCCGACGGGGCCCTTCTGGCGATCGCGGACGGCCTGGCGATCGCCTCGGGCCAGCGCGGGAATCCCTTCGCCGACGAGCGTCTCGAACGGCTCCCCGTTCATCCAGAAGTGGACGGCCCGCTCGAGGATGATGGCGATCGAGACCATCGAGAAGGCCACGAGCACGTAGAGAACCCAGTCCCCTCCCGAGTTTCCGAGTGCCCGGATCAGCACGGCGATGTTCATGTCGGCGAATCTCTCCCTGTCGAAACGGTCGACCCGGGTCTCATTATATACTCGGGTACAAGATTTCCTGCAGGTTGAAACGAATCATCACACTTTTCGCGAAGACACACCCTGGACAAGGTAAGCTCTGTCCAGGGGCGTGCGCGCCCCGGCCAGGTCGTCCACGAAGGGGGAACCCGTGTCCATGGACCGCGTATTCGAAGCCAGGATCCGCATCGAGGCCCCGCTGCAACAGGTCTGGGACTTCCACGAGCGGCCCGACGCCCTCGAACGCCTCACACCGGCCTTCCCGCCCGTGCAGGTGCGGGTGCCGGGATACTCGCTGGCCGTGGGCACAGAGGTCGTCCTGCGCGTGTGGCTGGGGGTGATCCCCTGGACCTGGGTGGCGCGACACACGGCGTACGAGCCCCCGCATCGGTTCGTCGACGAGCAGATCTCCGGGCCGTTCGCCCGCTGGACGCACGAGCATCTGCTGGAGGCCGACGGCCCGGAGGCCACCTGGCTCACGGATCGCGTGACCTACCGGGCTCCGTTTGGCTGGCTCGGGGCGCTGTTCGGGGAGATCCCCATCCAGCTGATGCTGCACCAGATGT
>JBIIHZ010000173.1:0-5212 GCA_044235265.1 Candidatus Sericytochromatia bacterium | reverse complement strand
CCAGGCGACGTACGGCGAGGACGTGCCCCGCAAGATCCTCAAGACCTACGGCGAGCTCCCCTGGCTGGGCCTCGATGCCGCCGTCTCGCGTGTCCTGCCCGACAGGACCGGGGAGTCGCTCTACGAGGAGATGCGCGTCTGGTTGATGCGTCGCAGCCGGACGCAGCGGGAGACCGTGCTGGCGCGCGGGGTCGTCCCTTCGACACGCTGGACCTCGGGGGGGCGCCATCACCATCATCCGACCTGGCTTCCCGACGGACGCCTCGCCTACACGGAGTCCGTCAAGGGCAAGGGAGCCTGGCTCGCGACGCGCGAGCTGCAGCCCGACAAACGCTCGAAGGTCTGGCTCCGGAAGGATGCCCTCGGCGGGTTCAGCGTGAACCGGGACGCCTCGAAGGTCCTGTTCTTCGAGCAGGAGGAAGACCGGGATCACTTCACGAGCTTCACGGACCTGGTCGTCTGGGAACGCGCGACGGGGCAGACGAGGAAGCTGACGAAGTCGCTCCGGGCCGCAGACCCCTGCTTTTCACCCGATGGCAAGAGCCTCGTGGCACTCGTGTCGGGCAAGGGGGCCAACCACCTCGTGCGCCTCGATGCCGAGGGGCAGCGCCTCGGGGATCTGACGCCCCTCACCTTCGGCACCACGTGGGCCAACCCGACCTTCTCCCCGGATGGCCAGCACGTCGTCGCGACGCGGTTCCGGGCCGGAAAGACCCAGCTCGTGCGGATCGCGATCGCCACCGGGGCGCTCACGGAACTCACCGACGGGTCGGGGATGGACCTCTACCCGCGCTACACGCCGGATGGCGCCTGGGTCCTGTTCACCTCGGACCGCCACGGGCCCTTCAACGTGTACGCCCTCCGGGCGGACGCCAACACGATGGTGCGCCTCACCAACGGCGTCGGCGGCTGCTTCGAGGGGGCCGTCTCCCCCGACGGCAAGACCCTGGCCTTCGTGGACTACCAGGGCACGGGCTACGACATCCATACCATGCCCTTCGACCCGGCACGGGGGACGAAGGTGGACGCCCGGGAGGCCCTCGAGTTCGACTTCCAGGGCCAGCTCGTGGCGCGGCTACTTGTCCCGGTCGAGCCCGCCGACGAGACGCTCGCCAGCAAGCTGGAGCCCCGCCCCTACTCTCCATGGCCCTCCCTGATGCCGGTGACCGTGACACCGGCCTGGGGCTTCCAGGGCCCGCTGGGGACCACGGCGGGTCTGAGTCTCAACGGCCAGGACGTCCTCCGGCAGCACTTCTACAGCGTGTACGGAGCCTACTCGTTCAACGGACCGGCGGCCGTGTCGGGGCGCCCCCAGGGCTTCCTGTACTACCAGAACGACCAGGCGTATCCGTCCCTGCAGGTGCAGGGCAGCTTCTTCCCGACGATCGGCCGCTACCCCGTCCGCACCTCCACGGGCGCGGGCCTGATGGCGCTCTGGTCCGACCAGACCCGGCTCGAACTGTCGACGCGTTTCCCGGGCCTGCCCTTCCCCCTGCTGGGCTCGAACTGGGTCGATGGCCAGTCGTTCGAGGTGGGCTACACGAGCCTCTTCAACCGCCCCTTCGCGCTTTCCAGCCTGTCGGATGCTCAGACGGCCCTGCCCGTCCCCTCGGATGCCAGCGGCTTCCCGTCCGTGGCGACGAGCGCGTCGAGCGAGAGCCCGGGCCTCACGGGCAGCGTCTTTCTCAATTACCAGCGCGCCGATAACATGCCCTCGACCTACGGGGTGAGCCCCGAGGCCGGGTCCGTCTCGAGCCTGGGAGTGGAACTGGCCCATCCGGCTCTGGCCGGAGATCTGGACGGGACGAATCCAGCGAAGCCCGGACTGCTCGGCCCGGCCATCCCCTCCAGCAAGGCGACGTTCTCGCGCCTGTGGGGCGACCACCGCCACTACCTCTCGATGCCCTGGTCGCATCACGTCCTCGCGCTGCGCGCCGCCACCAGCCTGAACTTCGGTCAGAACGGGGGCGGCTTCACCCTGGGCGGCATCAACAACCCCATCTTCCTCAACCAGCAGGACCTGACCTCGGCGACGAGTCTCGAGACCCGCTTCCTGCCCTTCCGGGGCTATGACAACGTATCCGGCAACCACATGGGGTTCCTGAGCGCCGAGTACCGCTTGCCGCTGCTGTCGGTCCAGCGTGGCTTCGGCTCGACACCCCTGTACCTGGAGCGCCTGGGCCTCGTCGTGGGCACGGACCTCGGAGCCGTCTGGGACAACCCCCTGGCACCGGACGGGAATCGCCCCTTCTCACTGGGCAAGCTGATGCTCGGTGCCGGGGCCGAACTGCGCGCCCAGGTCACCATCTTCGGATTCCTGGGCACGCAGTTCCGGCTGGGGGTGGCCCAGGGGTTCCTGCGGGCCGAACCGTGGATGTTCGGGAATACGCCCGTCGCCCCCTATGCTCCCAGCACCCAGACGATCGTCGGCTTCGGACACGCCTTCTAGCCAGGAGTCCCGCATGGACTTACCGCTCACCCGTCGCTTCATCGGCAGCATCCCGCACCTGGGCAGTCTCGTGTCGATCGCCGCTCAGGGCACGGCCAGCCCGCACCCGCACGAGCACTGGGGGGCGATCGGTGAGATCGCGCGCAGCCAGGCGGCCGACCTGGGCAACTTCCAGCTGCTCTACCGGATCGACCTGCGTCCTTCCGAGACCTTCCGGTGTCCCGAATGTGGAGTCGAGGGCAAGGGGCTCGCGTGGGAGTTCACCAATCCCCTCACGGGGGTGCGGGCACGCTTTTCCAGCCTGCTGATGCACGCGTTCCTCGTGCACGACCGCATGGAGACGGAAGAAGACCTCCTGACCGTGGACGACGTACCGCGCGGGAAACGAAAACTGAGCATCCAGCCGCGGGACCTCTACCATGTCATGCGCGGGACCGACGTCCCGTCCGACGTCCTCGAGGAGCTCGAGAAGGCCCAGGGAGAGACGCCATGACCCAGACGACCCCTCATCCCGCCGGGTGGCTGCTCGGGCTGCTACGGAAGGTGCGCGAGCTCGGCGGCTCCGACCTGCACCTGCGCCCCAACCAGGCCCCGAGCATGACCTGCCGGGGTGAGCTCGCGAGCGTGCCCGAGGTTCCCGTCCTGACGGCCACGCAGGTCGAGCAGCTGGCCCTGGCCGTGCTGCCCGAAACCCTCCAGCAGCGCTTCGCTCGCGAGCGCGAGTGGGAGTTCGCCTGGGGCACGGCGACGACCGGACGCTACCGGCTCCTGGTCTTCCGGGGGACGGGTGGCGTGCAGGCCACCATCCGGCTGGTCCCCGACCTCGCGCCGCTCGAATCGCTCGGCCTGCCCGGGGCCTACCGCAAGCTGCTGCTCGAACCGCACGGTCTCATCCTGGTCGGGGGACCGCCCAATTCAGGCAAATCGACCATCCTGGCCTCGACGGTGGACTTCTTCAACGACCAGCGCCGCGGCCACGTCGTGACGATCGAGGATCCCGTCGAGATCCAGCACGTCTCGCGCGCGGCCCTCGTGACCCAGCGCCAGGTCGGCACGGACGTGGAGAGCCTCGCCGCGGGCATCCGGTCGGCGCTCCGCATGGCACCCTCTGCCCTCGTGGTGTCGCGACTGGTCGACCGGGCGAGCGTCCTTGCCGCCGTGCAGGCCTCGGCGAGCGGGGTGCTCGTGGTGGCCGGCATCGAGGCCTGGGACACGATCGAGGCGCTCCACCTGATGCTCCAGCACGTCGAACCGCACGAGCAACCCGCCCTGCGCCACATGCTGGCCGGTCACCTGCGGGGTTGTCTGGTGCAGTGGCTGCTTCCGCGACAGGACAGCCTGGGCCGCGTCGCGGCCCACGAGTTGCTGCTCAGCACCACCAACGTCGCAGAGACGATCCGCCTGAAGCCACCGGAAGCCCTGCGCGAGATCCTCACGACGGGCTCCCCGGACGGGCAGATCAGCCCTTACGTGTCGCTCATGGAGTTGCTCGATGCGGGTGTCATCCAGTACGGCGATGCACTCGTCACGGCCCCGACCAAGCAGGACTTCGTACTCCAGGGGCGGGCCGCGCTGCGGGCCCTGCGGGAAAAGGGCTGAATCCGGTATCATGCAGGCGATCGCCCCCGACGGAGACGCCTGCATGATGCTCGAAACGACCACCCCCGACCTCATCTCGGAAGCCTTCCGCGACCGCTCTCGGCTCTCGGACCCCGACGTGCTCGAGCGCGTGCGCGACGTCATCGCCCGGCTCGACCGGGGTGAGGTGCGCGTCGCCGAGAAGATCGACGGCACGTGGACCACGCATGCCTGGGTGAAGGAAGCCATCCTGCTCTACCTGGCGAGCCAGCCCCTCACGACCTTCGACTCGGGTGACCTCCGCTACCTCGACAAGATCCCTCCCAAGACCGACCTGGCCACGGCGGGCATCCGCGTCGTGCCCCCTGGCGTGGCCCGCTACGGCTCGTTCCTCGAGCCCGGATGCATCCTGATGCCGGGTTACGTGAACATCGGCGCGTACGTGGGGGCAGGCACGATGGTCGACACCTGGGCGACGGTCGGCTCTTGCGCCCAGATCGGCGCCGGCGTGCACCTGTCGGGCGGGGTCGGGATCGGTGGCGTGCTCGAGCCCCCCCAGGCCAGCCCCGTCATCGTCGAGGACGGCGCCTTCATCGGCTCGCGCTGCATCGTCGTCGAGGGGGTCGTCGTCGAGGAAGAAGCGGTGCTCGGCGCCAACGTCGTGCTGACGGCCAGCACGCCCATCGTCGACGTGACGGGTGACGAGCCCGTCATCCTCAAGGGCCGGGTGCCCGCCCGGTCCGTCGTCATCCCCGGCACGATGCCCAAGGCCTTCGCGGCCGGCACCTTCGGCGTCCCCTGCGCGCTCATCATCGGGCAGCGAACGGCCAGCACGGACCGCAAGACCTCGCTGAACGACGTCCTGCGCACCTACCAGCTGGCGGTCTGATGCTCTCCCGGTCGACCGAGGAGTCCGCCTCGACGGTCCTGGCCACCCTCACCCGCGACCTGTGTGCCATTCCCAGCGTCACGGGCGACGAGGGGGCGATCGCCGACCACCTGGTCGCCTGGCTGGCCCGGGAGTCACCGGCGTGTCAGGTCGATCGGCTCGGTCACACGGTGGTGGCCCGCGTCCCCGGCGCCCCGGGAGAACCCTGGGTCATGCTCGTCGGTCACTCGGACACCGTGCCCCCGGCTCACGACCAGGAGGTCGCGATCCGGGACGGCCGCGTCCTCGGCTGCGGT
>JBIIHZ010000172.1:0-5225 GCA_044235265.1 Candidatus Sericytochromatia bacterium | reverse complement strand
TCCATCGCGAGCAACTGTCGAGCGATCGCGGCATCCATGGACGACCCTCCTTCCACGCCATCGTGAGCAGCATGACCCTCGAGAAGGGTGTTGCCCTGGACGGCCAGGGAGAAAGTGGTCGTCAGCGGTTATCCGGGTCTGCCGGCCTGATGTGTTCGAGGTGCGCGCGCAGACTGGATTTGACTGCCTCGACGTACTTGCGTCGCAGAGCGTGCTGTTCCGCAGCCTCTTCGGGGGTCAAACCCTCGGCTTTCTTCTTCCGGGCCAGCTCGTTGATGCGGGCGACCTCGTGGTCCTGGATCATCGCAGGGCCTCCCCCTGGGCAATTCGCAATTTGGCCAGATCTTTACCGTAACACAAGAAACTGCTGGCGGTACGGCCCGAAAACTGCTTCAAGGCACGGATACAGCCCGAACGCGCGGAAGGTTGGTGGGACGATGCACGGCTACTGGGTCACCGTCTCGGTCGATGACAATGCCCTCATGAGCCATTGCTACGAGGCGGTCTGCCAGGAAGCCGCCGTGGCGAGGATGATCGCTTATCTGGAGCTCGAGTTCGATCTTCCCAGGCACGCCCCGGTCCAGATCCGCCATCACGACTGAGCGTCGTCAGAGTTGCAGGATGGCGGTGGGTGAGGCCACGACCCCCACGGCCATCGCCAGCAGGAACAGCACCTGCATGGCCACGAAGAACCCGCCTCGGCGGCCGACGGGAACCCGGATGGCCAGAGCTTGCAGGGCGATCATCCAGACGGTGAGCAACGCGATGGCGAGCAAGGAGGCGGGAGACTGCTTCCCCGCTCCCACGATCGCAGCACCGACGAGGCTCGTGTCCACCATGACGGCAGCTACCAGCGCACCGACCTCCGGTCCGAACACGGCGCCCAGCGTCTTGAGCCCCGCCAGTCGGTCATGAGCAGCCTGATCGAGCGTGAGGCCAAGATGCAGGCCCACGGCACCGAATGCAAAGACCGTCGCGAGTAGCCAGGCCTCGACAGGACTCGTGCCCATCAGGGCACTTCCCAGCATCCAGGGAAGCAACACCAGGTTGAGACTGCCGAACAGCCCGTTCCACCAGGCCTCACGCCGCAGGCGCAACGGGGGAGCACTGAGTGTCAGCGCCAACCCGATACTGGCGGTGCTCGCCCAGAACGCGAAATCGCCCAGCAAGTGCCCGACCACGGCTGCCACGATCGCGAGCGTTCCCATGGCCGTTATCCAGAGGTCCCGCTCGCCCGGGGGCAGTTCTGCCGTGCTCGCGTGGTCGAAGAACCGTGCCACGAGGCTCGACGCCCCGTTCACCAGTGGCCCCATCAGCACCGCACCCAGGGCAACCCTGAACCATGTCTCGAGGCTGGCCCCGTCGTGCGGGACGGCCAGGGCACCGGCGACGACGGCCATCGTGGGTACCGGCCAGTGCGACATCTCCAGCGCGGTCATGAACCGTGGGCCGGACATCGTTCTTGCGAGGGGCGGCAAGACGAACCGGGCCCTGCTCCGGAGTTCGACGCGATCGAGAACGGGAAAAGCACGCAACTGCAACTCGCACCCCTCCATCCAGATACCCCCGGACCCGATGCCGGACCATCACAACCGAAACTGTAGCCCATAATTAAGGTGAAGTAAACAAAATTAAACTAACCTTAACCTCTATTCCCGTGAGTCTCGCCGCATTTGTCCCTGCGCCTGCACTGCGGTACCATGACTGGCGTTTTCTGGCCGTTTCGTCCTGTCCGCGTAGAAAGGGATCCCCCGGGCTCATGTGTGGAATCGTCGGCTACCTCGGTGAACAGCCTGCTGCAGAGATCCTCATCGAGGGGCTTCGCAAGCTCGAGTATCGTGGCTATGACTCGGCTGGCATCGCGGTCGCGCACGGCGGCCAGCTCCAGCTCCGTCGCGAGGTCGGGAAGCTCCGCAACCTCGAGAACCAGCTGCGCGAGCAGCCCGTGACGGGGCATCAGGGTATCGGGCACACGCGCTGGGCCACCCACGGGCGCCCCACGACCTACAATGCGCATCCCCACGTCGACGGTTCGGGCAAGATCGTGGTGGTCCACAACGGGATCATCGAGAACTACCTCGAACTCAAGAACGAACTCATCGAGGCCGGACACGTCTTCCAGTCCGATACCGACACCGAGGTCATCGCGCATCTCGTGCAGTCCTACCACGAGGGCGATCTCCTCAAGGCCGTGCATGCGGCCTCGCGTCGCTTGCTCGGGACCTATGCCTGCGCGGTGCTCCACCAGGACGAGCCGGAGCGGATCATCGCCATCAAGCACGGGGCTCCCTTGCTGGCTGGCCTCGGTGAGGGCGAGAACTTCGTCGCCTCGGATGCCGCGGCCATCATCAACCACACGCGCCGCATCATCTATCTCGAGGACGGCGAGATCGCGGTGGTCACCCGGGAGTCGGTCGAGGTCCTCGATGCCGACCTTCGCCCCCGGAACAAGGAAGTGACGCGCATCGACTGGAACCTCGTGGCTGCCGAGAAGGCCGGCTACGAGCACTTCATGCTCAAGGAGATCCATGAGCAGCCCGCCACGCTCACGCAGACCCTGGGTGGGCGCTTCGATGACCGCGAGGGCAGGCTTTTTCTCGACGAGATCGGATTTTCGGACGACCTGTTCCGCTCGTTCGATCGGGCCGTGGTCGTCGCCTGCGGGACCGCCCTCTATGCGGGCATGGTCGGTAAGTACCTGATCGAGCAGTACGCCCGCATCCCGGTCGAGACCGACTATGCGTCCGAGTTCCGGTACCGGCAGCCGGTGCTCGACGAGCGCACGCTCGTCATCTTCATGTCCCAGTCCGGGGAAACGGCCGACACGCTGGCCGCGCTTCGCGAGGCGAAGCGCCGTGGTGCGAAGACCCTCGGGATCATCAACGTGAAGGGTTCATCCATCGCGCGTGAGGTCGATGGAAACCTGTTCATCCATGCCGGCCCCGAGATCGGGGTGGCGTCCACCAAGGCCTATTCGGCCATGGTCGCGGCCCTCACGTTGCTGGCGCTGCACATGGGGCAGGTGCGAGGCAAGTTGAATTCCGTCGAGGTCGGTGCCTCGCTCAAGGAGCTCAAGCAGATTCCGGCCATCATCGGGCACATGCTGGAGTCGACCGCGGCCGTGAAGGACGTCGCCCACGCCTTCATGAATGCGCGTGACTTCCTGTATCTGGGCCGGGGCGTCAATTTCCCGACCGCGCTCGAGGGTGCTCTCAAGCTCAAGGAGATCAGCTACATCCATGCAGAGGCGTACGCCTCGGGCGAGATGAAGCACGGGCCGATCGCCCTCATCGACGAGCACATGCCGACGGTGGCGATCGCCACCCAGGGATCGACTTACGACAAGGTCGTGAGCAACCTCCAGGAGGTCAAGGCCCGGAATGGCGTCGTCATCGCGATCGCCACCGAGGGGGACACCTCCATCTCGGCACATGCGGACCGCGTGCTGTTCGTTCCGGCTGTCAGCGAGGCGCTCTCGCCCCTCGTCAACGTCGTGCCTCTCCAGTTGCTCGCGTACCACATCGCCCGGTTGCGCGGCTGCGACGTCGACCAGCCCCGCAACCTCGCGAAGTCCGTGACGGTGGAGTGAGGCCGTGAGCGGCACGCACCCGGTACCGGGAACCCTCAGACCGCGTCGTCTCCGGACCTCGGAGGCGATGCGCCGGCTGGTGCGCGAGCATCACCTGCGCCCGGAAGACCTCGTCTGGCCCCTCTTCGTCGTTCCGGGACACGGGGTGCGACGCGAGATCGGCTCGATGCCCGGCGTGTTCCAGACCTCCCTGGACGAGGTGGTGCTGGACGCCCGGCGTGCCAGGGATGCGGGCCTCGGTGGCATCATCCTCTTCGGCATACCGCCCGAAAAGGACCCGGTCGGATCCGGAGCGGATGACCCGGACGGGATCGTCCAGGCGGCCGTTCGCGCCATCAAGGCCGAGGTTCCTGGCCTGCTCGTGATGACCGATGTGTGCCTGTGCGAGTACACGGACCACGGGCACTGCGGCATCCTCGACGGGGAGGCCGTGGCCAACGACCCCACACTCGACCGCCTGGTGGCCTCGGCGCTGAGCCACGCGCGAGCGGGCGCGGATGTCATCGCCCCGAGTGACATGATGGACGGTCGCGTGGGGGCCATCCGCCGCGCGCTCGATGCGGAGGGTTTCGCGCACGTCGCCCTCCTGGCCTACTCGGTCAAGTACGCGTCGGGCTTCTACGGGCCGTTCCGGGATGCGGCCGAGTCGGCCCCGCAGTTCGGCGATCGCCGCGCGTACCAGATGGATCCCGCCAATGCTCGGGAGGCCCTCGAGGAACTGGCCCTCGATCTCGATGAGGGTGCCGACATGGTCATGGTGAAGCCCGCCATGGCCTACATGGATATCATCTGGCGCGTGCGTCAGGCCACGGATCGGCCGGTGGCCTGCTACAACGTGTCCGGCGAGTACGCCATGGTCAAGGCTGCCGCGCGAAACGGCTGGATCGACGAACCACGCGTGGTGATGGAGCTGCTCACGGGCCTCAAGCGGGCCGGTGCGGACCTCATCCTCACGTATCACGCCATGGACGCTGCGTCGTGGCTCTCGAACGTGACCTGAGTCCCGGATCGACGACGACGGGTCCCTTGCGGGGCCCGTCGTTCACCAGTCCATCAGTTTCGCCCAGAGGTCGGAGGCCAGTTCGACCAGTTTCGGGGCTCGCGGCACCGTTTTGAGCGTCATCCCGGCTTCGTCCGGGCGTCTGTCCCCCTTGCGGTTGTTGCAAGTCTGGCAGGCCGCCACGAGGTTTTCCCAGGTATCTTCACCCCCCCGCGAGCGCGGATGCACGTGGTCGATGGTGAGTTCTCCACGCTTCCCACAATACTGACATGCATGGCGGTCGCGCTTGAAGACCGCCTGTCTCGCGGGACGGACGGTCTCTTGGAAGCGCTGGGCGACGACCTTGACGAGTAGGCGGATGGCCATGGGGACCTTGAGCGTGACCGAAGGGGAGCGAACGACCGAATCGGAATCCTTCACCGAGACGGCCTTGCCGAGATAGAGCAGGGTGATGGCCTTCTCGACTCCGCAGGTGTAGAGGGGCTGATACGTCGTGCTGAGGACCAGGACTTGCATCTGCGCGGTACCTCCTTGGGGACATTATTCCCGCAAGTGGCTGCGCTTACACATCATTTATCGGCAGGCAAGCCCGTGTTAACGACGCGAAACCGCGTCAGGCGTCGTGATCCCGCGTCC
>JBIIHZ010000170.1:0-5231 GCA_044235265.1 Candidatus Sericytochromatia bacterium | reverse complement strand
CCTGCGGGGCGGCCGGCAGCGGAGCCCGGGCGAGCTGGGTGAAAAAGGCGAGCTCCGGCTGCGCCGTCTGGCGAAGCATGAACTCCTTGAGCGGTCGCTGGGCGCGGTCCAGCATGACGGGCTGGGAGATGGTCCGCGCGAGGAAGGGTTGCAGGGCCGTCTGGTCGATCGTCTGCCAGACGGGCGCCATCGTGTACATCGCGAGAAACAGGGAAAGTCCGAGCATCACGGGGTTGGGGGGGATGCTCTGCGTCCCGAGGGCCTGCCTGAGGAAGCCCAGGACCACCGTCGTGCGGATGAACGAGGTGGTCATGATGAGCAGGAAGGGCAGGATGGTGCCGACGGCCAGCAGCAGGATCAGCATGACCGGCGTGGTCATGTTGGGCGTGTTCAGGGGCTCGCGCAGGTCGAAGACCGTGAAGGGATTGGTCAGCAGGGGCGTGTAGCCGGCCCCTCCAGGTGCTGCCTGGGCCATCGCGGGGGCTGCGAGCCAGGCGAGCACGGCGATCGCCGCGAAGCCCCACCAGGCCATGCCGACCCAGCGGTGCCACCATCGGCGCCCCAGCCCCTCGGGACTGGCCGTCTCGACCATGCCCTCGAACGTGGCGTCCAGGTCCGTCGCCGAGACCTCGGAGAGCAATTGCCAGCCCTGTTCCCCCGTACCGGCGAGCCACTGCCGCTTGCCCACTGCCACGATCCAGAGCGCGTGCCGCGAATCGACCATCAGGCGATCGACGATCCGGACGTGTCGCGAACGCGGCATCCAGCCGCCCCCCATCGCCCGGCGCTGGAGCACGAGGCCGATCCAGGCGACCACGACCACCACCACGAGCAACAGGACCACCTGCGCGAGGTAGGCCCCCATGTTCCACCCCGGGGCGGGCATGACCGAATAGGGCGCAGGAGTCGGCATCCAGGTGGTCGCCCCGGCACCGACCGGGGCCATCACGGGCGCCGACAGGGTCGCCAGGCTCGGAACACCGGACATCGTGCCCGACAGGGACGCGAGGGAGGCTGTGGCAAGGTCGGCGTGCGTGGACATGGTCATCCGATCGTGTGGGTGAGCTCGTTCTGGAAGATGCGGGTGATCTTGATGCCGAAATTGTTTCCGATGACGACCACCTCACCCTGGGCGATGATCTTGCCCGAGGCGATGACGTTGACGGGCTCACCGGCGAGCTGATCGAGCTCGATGACGGAGCCTTCCATCAGCTGCAGGACCTGCTTGAGGGGCAAGCTCGTGCGTCCGAGCTCGATGGAGATGGGCAACTTGATGTCGCGCAGCAGGTCGAGCGAGCCCCGGAAGGCCTGGTAACCGGACGGCTGATTCGAGAGCGCGCCGAATCGGACGGCCGAGTAACCCTGGCGATTTTCAGGACGGTCCATGGGGGTCATCTCCCGAGCTGCTGGGTGGCATCCGGACTGAGCGAGAGCACCTGGATCGCCTTGTGGTCCTCGAGGACCACGGCCCGGGCGCGACCCACCGGTCGTCCATTGATGCAGAGGGTGACGAGGTTGTCAGGGGATCGCGGGACCTCCAGCACGGCCCCCTCGGTCAGGGTCATCCAGTCCGTCAGGGGCAACTCGGTCGAGCCGAGCTGGGCACTGACCTGGACGTAGACGTTCGAGAGCTGCCCCATCGCCGAGTCGAAGGCCACGTCGAAATCGGGGCGCCGCGCGGAGATCACGTTGGTGACGGGCAGACTGGACGGCGCCGGATCGGTCGCGTCATCCGCAGATGACGATGGCCCGATGACGAGGCTGGAAGCAGACCCCAGGTCGTCCTGGAAGCCGAGTTCGTGGGACAGCTGAGCCAGCTGCTTCTGGAACTGCAGCACCATCTGATCGGTCTCGTACTTCAGACTCGACATGTCGAGGTCGGGCGCGGGGGTCTTCGGCAGGGGTGGAATCTCGACCTTCATGTCCGGCTCGCGCTCGGGCACGGGTGGATCGGTGAAGCGCACGGTGAAATCGGGGCGGCCGGTGACCAGCGCGAAGGCGGCCAGCCACCATCCCGAGGCCCCGAGCCCCGTGGCGAAGGCGAGATTCGGATCGGGGATGGCGCCGAGGGCGCGTGACAGGGCATCGAGGCCAGGCAACGACTGAAACCGTCCGACGGCCGCGATCAGGAGCACACCGACGTAAAACCCCAGGGTAAAGCCATAATAAAGCCCCATCAGGCAGCGGACCATCGGCCACGAACCGGAGCCCCCGAAGGGAGTCTGTCGCGGGTCGAAGGCCTCCCGCCTGAACAGCGAGGCCCCGAGTCCGGCGAGGCCGAACAGGAACGCGTACCCGAGCGCGCCCCAGAGCATGCCGTTCCAGTAGAAACCGGTCCACACCTCGGGCGCCGGCATCGGCCATGGTGGCAGATCGGCCTCGAGTCGGGCGCCCAGCAGCCATCGGGCGGCCACCTTCATCCAGCGCGCCAGACTGACCATCCCGTCGGGAGACAGGGTCCAGGCATAGCCGGACTGGAGGCCCCACATCTGGAGGGAGGAGAAGAACCACAGGAACCCGTAGACCCCGAGCGTGGAACCGAATCCCATGGGCGTCACGACGACGCGCGGCCACCTCCGGGCACACCAGCGGTGGTACGCCACCGAGAGCACGAAGCCGAACAGCACCAGCAAACCGAGGACGAGGGTGTACGGATGCAGGCCCGTGCGGGCCCTCAGGGCAAAGGTGACGAGCAGGGCGATCGGCACGAGGCCCGCCCAGAGGGGAATGGCCTGCGCCCGGAGAAGCTTCGAACGGACGGCGGCTTTCACGTCACTCGTCTCCGAGTCGGGTGATCTGGACGGCCCGGCGGCTCCCATCCGGGCCGGTGCCCGGCATGCCCATCAGACGCGCCCCGCCGCCCACGAGGATCTGGATCGGGTCCGACACGATCTGATCGAGCAGGATCACGTCTTCTTCCTCGAGGCCATGCAGGTCCGAGACGGTCATCTCGGCTCTCCCGAGCAGGGCCACGATGGGAACGGGGACGTCTCCCAGATACCGGAGCCGCTCATCGCTCGACTCCCCCGAATCGCGCACGAAAGTGTTCTCGGCGGCGGCCTGCAGGCTATCGGCGTAGGGCGTCAGATACGGCTGCGGGACGAGCAAGTGGACGCGCCCCAGGGGGCGGGCTGGCACGCGGATCCGGAATGACGTGGCGAACATGGTCGTGGCCGGCGCGAGGACGGTGAACACCTCGCGCAGTTCCTCCAGATCCGGGGCCTCGGGAAAGGTCCCGTGCTGGTTGGCCGCATCGCTGACGATATCCGCCCACACTTCCGCCACGGCTGCCGAGATCCGCCGCACGACCTCGTCCACGGCATCGAAGTGCTCGTCCGTGAGCGGTTGACCGTCCGGAAGCCCCACGAGGGTCCTGGCCGTCGCATGGTCGAGGCAGACGAGCATCCCGCCCGGTTGCTCGGTGAACTGGAGAATTCCCCACCAGGTGTCGGCGCCATGCTGGTCGAGGAACTTCGCGAACGGCCAGGGCTCGACCCCCACCACCGACCAGGCGGCCACGGGCAACTCCGGGAAGTTGGGCGCGTAGCCCTCGTCGTCTTCCTCCGGCTCGAGCGGCGCGGCACTGCGCTCGGCCACGAGGGTACCGAGATGATAGAGGGCACGGAACAGGGATGTGTCCTGTTCCGTGCCAGTGCCCATCAGCAGAGGATCGACGTCGGAATTCATCATGCTCCAGCGTACCAGGTTCCGCCACCGGCGGAATGGCTCACCGGATCAGCTGGTTGACGTCGTCGATGAGCGTGTTTCCGACCGAGACGATCTTGACCTGAGCCGTGAAGCTCTTCTGGGCGATGGTCAGCTCCGGGAGCGTGGTGTTGACCGACGAGTTGGCAGCTTCGAGGTTCCCGGCGGCGATCTCGTTGGTCGCCCCGATGGGCTGACCATCGAAGCCGGCGACCCCCATCGAGAAGTTGCCGGTCGCAGGACTCCACGTGAAGGCCGTTCCGGCCTGGCGGTTCAGGCCTTCCGGGTTGGCGAAGACGGCCAGGGCAACGTACTTGTTGACATTTTTCAGGCCATCGGTGATGACGGTTCCGCCCGGTCCGGGGGTGAAGGAGATCCCGCGACCATCTTCCAGCGCGTCCGTGGACAGCGGAACGTCCTGGGTTCCGGAATTCAGCAGCAACCCGTTCTGGTTGAACTGGAGACGGCCGACCAGGTCCGCGTTGAGCTTCACCTTGCCGGTGACGTCCATGACGACCGGAAACGTGAAGGCCTGGAACCGATTGACCTGCAACAGCGGCCCGGAAAGGGTGCCGCCCACCCCGGAAATGGCCTGAACGTCCTGGGGAGGCGTGCTCTCACCCGGCAGCCCAGGCTGAGGTGGTGCCGTGTACTGTCCGGACATCCCCATGACGTAATAGCCGTCAGGACTCACGAGATTCAGGCGACCGACCGAGGAACCGACCGGAATGGTCCTGGACGTGCTCGGGTCGAGGATCCCGGTATCTTCCTCGAATTCGAGCGTGAATGAACCGTTGCGGGTGAAGACGAGGTCTTCGACCGAGGACGGATTCTTGACCTTGGACAGCACGAAGAAGCCATTCCCCCGGATCGCCAGGTCCGTGGGACGCTGGGAGGCCGAGAGGGCCCCCTGCGAGAAGTCCGTACGCGTGGCCTTGATGGCCGTTCCACCCTCGCTGTACTGGATCGGGTTGATGCTCTGCAATCCGTTGGCAGCGGGCGACCCGCCGCGCACCTGCTTGGCCAGCACGTCCTCGAACTGGACACGAGTCTGACGGAAGCCGGTCACGGTCGAACCCGTGAGGTTACCCGCGAGCGCCTTGAGCCATCCATCGATGGCGGTGATGCTGTTCAGAGCGGTGATGCGAACGTCGGACATGGCGACACCTCCTCCGTCGGCTCAGGAGCCCACGTAAACGACGGACTGCAAGGGATAGAAAGCCTCTCCCACCTTGACGAGCGGGCTCGGACCAGAGAAATCGACAGCGGAAACGGAACCTTCGACGATCGCCTCGGGATCACGGATGTCGACACCCGGACGCTGGATGCGGACGGGGCGATCGATCAGAGCACTCGCCACCGCGGTCTGCTGGTACACGGCATTGGCCGCATTCAACTTGACCAGACCGATCGCCGCCTGCATCTGCGAGAACTGTGTGGCGATCGCCGTGGGGTCGAGCGTGCTGTCGGGAGTCTGATTGGAAATCTGGGCGATCAGCATCTGGAGGAAGTTGAGTTCCTGCTGG
>JBIIHZ010000171.1:0-5231 GCA_044235265.1 Candidatus Sericytochromatia bacterium | reverse complement strand
CGCCCCGGGCGGCGACGTCTTCAGTCGCTCCATCACGCGGTCTTTCACGGCCGCCTCGGTCAGGTGAAGGTCGATCCGATCGTACCGGTGGGCCCCGTGCGTCGCTTCGAGACGTGCCACCAGGTCTAGGAGGTTGGCCCCGTGCGTCGCCATGATCTCGAGGAGCATGAGGCTGCAGAGGATGCCATCACGTTCGGGCAGGTGGCCCTTGATCCCGATCCCCCCCGACTCCTCGCCACCGATGAGGATGTCCTCGCGGACCATCAGGTCACAGACGTACTTGAACCCGATGGGCGTCTCGTGCAGGGGCAGGCCATGCTGTTCGGCGAGCTTCGCCACCAGGCGCGACGTCGAGAAGGTCCGGATGACTCCGCCGGTCCAGCCCTTCACCGAGGCCAGATGATCGAGCATGAGGCTCAGGATCTGGTGCGAGTTGACGAACTGGCCGGAGGCATCGACGGCCCCGATCCGGTCTGCATCGCCATCCACGGCCAGGCCGACCACCAGCGGGGTGCGAGATCCTGCCTCGCGCGTCCGGACTGCCAGCTCGTTCAGGTTCGTGGCGATCGGTTCCGGGTTCACGCCTCCGAATCCCGGGTTGCGATCGCCGTGGATCTCGGTCAGCTGGATGCCGTGGGGGCCGAGCAGCTGGCGCAGATAGCCGGCGCCCGCCCCGTACATCGGGTCGTGGATCACCTGGATGCCGGCCCGGGCGATCCGGGGAAGATCCACAAGCCGACCCAGCTGGGCGAAGTAGCCGGCCTCGGGGTCGAAGCGATGGATGCTTCCGGGGGAGCGTTCCCCGGGGGGCCACTCGAGATCGATCGCGGTCTCGACCCGGCGTGTCAGCTCGGGTGAGGCGGACCCACCATAGTGAGCCTTGATCTTGAAGCCGTTGTACTCGGGTGGATTGTGACTGGCCGTGATCATGACGGCCCCGCGGGCGCCTTTCTCCTTCACGGCCCAGGACACGGCGGGGCTCGAGCACGGGCGATCGACCAGCAGCACCTCGAAGCCCGCGGCGGCCATGATCTCGGCCACGGAAGCCGCGAATTCCCGCGACAGGAACCGGGTGTCATGACCCACGATCACGGGGCTGTCCGACGCGTCGTCTGCCCGATCCTGGAGCCAGACGTGGGCCAGGGCCCTGCTGACGCGCTCCAGGTTCTCGAACGTGAACTCCCGCGCGATCACCGCGCGCCAGCCATCGGTACCGAATGCGATGGGCGTCAAGCGGGGCCTCCTCCCGACATCCGGGATCCCTGTGTCAGGCGACAGGCGTTTCCGAGCACCGTGCCATGCTCGAGTTGCACGGCCGGTTCCAGGACCGAGCTGGCCCCCAGGATGGTCCCCTCGACGACGCAATCCCGGTCGATGATGCAGCCGGTGCCCAGCCAGGAACCCGAGACGCGCGCACCGCTCGCCAGGCGGGATCCTGCGCCCACGATGGACAGCGGGCCCACGGAAGAGCCGGCCGAAATCCGGGCTCCCGCTCCGATATATGCGGGCCCCTCGATCCGGGCTCCGACCTCGATCTCGGCATCCGGTCCCATCCAGACACCGGGACTGACCTCGCGTCCGGGCGGTGGAACTTGCACCCGGCCAGAGAGCAGATCTTGCTGCGCCTCGAGGAACTTGCGCGGATTGCCGATGTCGATCCAGTACCGGTCCGTGACGTGTGCTGCCATCGTCCGGCCCGAGGCCAGGATGGCCGGAAACAGCTCGCGTTCGAACGAGAAAGCCGGATTTTCCGGGGCCAGACCGAACACCGCGGGATCGAGCACGTAGATCCCGGCATTGACCGTGTTCACCCCCAGCCGGGCAGCTTCCTCGGGTGTGGGTTTCTCATGGAATCGCAGCACCCGGTCTCCCTCGGTGATGACGAGTCCGAAAGCCGTGGGATCTTCGACGCGGATGAGGGTGAGCGTCGCTGCAGCTGCCTGCCGTCGATGGGTCTCGAGGACGGCCCCGAGGTCGACATCCGTGAGGATGTCCCCGTTGAGGACGACGATGGGGCCTTCATCGAAGAACTCGCGGGCGTGCCAGACGGCTCCCCCCGTTCCCAGCGGAGCGTTCTCGAGCGAGTAATGGAGCTGGACGCCCAGCTGGTGACCGTTGCCGAGCACGTTGCGGATCGCATCGGCCAGGTAGTGCAGGTTGATGACGATCTCGGTGATGCCGTGCTGGCGCAACCATGCGATCTGGTACTCCAGGAACGGTCGGTCCAGCAGGGGCATCATGGGCTTGGGCGTGTGGTAGGTCAGCGGGCGCAGGCGGGTGCCGCTACCCCCGGCGATGATGACGGCCTTCACGCGCGCACTTCCTGGGCCGCCATGCGATCCTTGAGCTGGAAGATCGCCTCGACGGGCGTCGGGTCGATGCCCCGGACGAGACCCAGGTAGACGCTGATCCAGTCACCGAGATACGCGAGGTCGAGTTGCCGGGTAAGCGCATCGTCCCCGCGTCCGACGAGGCGCAGCACCTTCGTCACCTGCTCACCCATCAGGTCGAGCGCGAGGTCGCGCTGTCGTGCCACCCAGTCCGGATCATCCGGGTCTTCCAGGGACACGATCGTGTGGCCCGCGTGTGGCGCATGGGCGATGTTCACGATCTCGTTGTGGGTCAGTTCCGGGAAGCAGGCCCAGCCCACCGTGAGTTTCGCATTCTCGTTCAGCTGGGCTTTCCAGCGACTGGAGACGGCCTCGGTGGTGGGGGTGCATCCGTAGACCAGGGGGACCTGAGCGAGCAGTTCCCGGGTCACCTGCTTGGCCAGATTGCTCTCGACGGGGGCGTCGAGGTCCCACGAAGCCCGGCGCTGCTCGAGGTGCGCCACCGTCTTCTCCACGTCGAGGGTCCCCACGGGCAACCAGCGCTCGAGAAGGCCCAGCAGGGCGAAGTACAGCTCACCGAGCGCGGCCCGCGGCATCCAGCCGGTCTCGAGGGGCACGAGTGGCAAGTCGTGCTCGTGGGCCAGGCGCGTGGCCTCGCCCCCGCTCGAGACGACGCATGCGGGAATCTTGCGGGCGATCGCCCCGCGCAGACAGCCGAGCGTCTCGGCGGTGTTTCCGGAGTACGTGAGCGCGATGACCAGGTCATCCGGGCCGACCCACGCTGGCAACCGCGTCTGGCGGACCACCGTGATGGGAGCCGGCAAGGACTCCTGGAGCAGGTTGCGTGCGAGATCGCCACTGATGCCGGAACCACCCATCCCGCAGACCACCACGTGACGGGGAAGGGAAGGGGGGATCGCGGTCGTACGGGCTCTCTCGAAGGCAGGCCGGGCCATCCCCGGAAGGCGCCGCAGGCAGCCGAGCATGTCGCCCGGATCGTGTGCGAGGAGGGCTGCCGTCTGGTCCAGATCGATCAAGTCGTCATCTCCAAAAAGGGCCAATCGCGCCTCATTCTAGCACGCCACGACCCCGCGGTCGGGGCGTGGCGCCGGTTTCAAGAGGAGGGGGCCTGAAGACCGAGGGGGATGCGTCACCCGGCCGGGTGGGCCGCCATCGCATTCGAACGGGCTCGTGCCTGGTCGAGCCCACGCGCCTTGAGAGGTCGCCACCAGGCCTCGTTTGTCCGGTACCAGTCGATCGTTTCCTGGAGGCCCTGCTCGAAGGTGTAGCGGGGCCGCCAGCCGAGTTCACGCTCGATCTTGCCGGCGTCGATCGCGTAGCGACGGTCGTGGCCCGGGCGGTCCTGCACGAACCGGATGAACGTGTCGTCCCGGTCCATCCTCTTCAGGATTTCGCGCGTGATGGCCATGTTCGTCCACTCGTTGTGGCCGCCGATGTTGTAGCGCTCACCCGGGACACCGCGCCGCATCACGAGGTCCAGCGCTTCGACATGGTCCTGAACGTGCAGCCAGTCCCGGACGTTCAGACCATCGCCGTAAACGGGGACGGGCTGACCGTCGATCAGATTGGTGATGAACAGGGGCAGCAGCTTCTCCGGGAAGTGATAGGGCCCGTAGTTGTTCGAGCAGTTCGTGAGCAAAACGGGCATGCCGAACGTCTCGTGGTAAGCGCGCACGAGCAGGTCCGAGCCGGCCTTGGAGGCCGAGTAGGGGCTGTTGGGCGAATAAGGAGTGGTCTCGGTGAAAAAACCCGTCTCCCCGAGGGACCCGTAGACCTCGTCCGTGCTCACGTGCAGGAAGCGTTCGACCTTCGCGTGCCGGGCCGCCTCGAGCAGGACCTGCGTGCCCAGGACGTTGGTCCGCACGAATGCGCCTGGATCCGTCAGGCTGCGATCGACGTGGGATTCGGCCGCCAGGTGCATGACCGCGTCCACCCGCGCCATCAGGCGCTCGACGAGTTCGCGGTCGCAGATGTCCCCGTGGACGAAGGTGTAGCGCGGGTCGTCGGAGATGTCGACCAGGCTTTCCTGGCAGCCGGCATAGGTGAGCGCGTCGAGGTTGATGACCTCGTCCTCCGGGTGGGTCTTCAGCAGATGGTGGACGAGGTTGCCGCCGATGAAGCCACAACCGCCGGTGACGAGGATTCGCACTACTTGTTCTCCACCTTCCAGATGCTTTCGCCGAGGGCATCCCAGTCCACGCGCCACTCGTCGGGGTCGGCCGCGTCATACTGCTTGGTCACGTGATACAGCAGCCCGCAGGGAGTTGGGCCGACCGTCGTGTAGCCATGAAGGACGCCCGGCGGGATCGACACCATGGCCGGATTGCGCTCGCCCAGGTAATGCCACTGCAGGGCGAAGTGCCGCCCGAGGTTCTCCTCCTGGTCGCGCAGGGTCGCCACGAGGTCATGATCGAGCGTGACGACCTGCTTCCAGCCACCTGCCTTCAGGTCGGCATCGAGTTCGGGCGTCTCGATGGGACGGGCCAGCACGACCTTCATCATGCCGACGAGGCCGATCCAGTGGTCCCACTGTTTCTGGTGGTAGTGGAACGCCTTCACGACGCCGGGATACATCATGGACCAGTTGAGCTGGCCCTCGGACGTCAGCGGGACCTCCGGGAAGTAGCTGTAGCCGCGATCGTCGGCGAAGGTCCGCACGGCAACCGTGCGCGGGTGTTCGATGCGGGTGCGGGTGGTGCTCATGCGAGGTTCTCCTAGACGATGCTGACCTGGCTGTTGTCACCGAGCATGAGGCGGTGGGCCTTCGGCAGGCTCTCGCTCCGCGTGACCTCGACGTTCTTGCCGAGCAGGCTATCGACGATGCGGCCGTGGAAGTTCTTGATGCTCGACCCTGCGAGCACGATGGAGTGCTCGATCTCG
>JBIIHZ010000169.1:0-5234 GCA_044235265.1 Candidatus Sericytochromatia bacterium | reverse complement strand
CCACGGCTGGTCTGCCGGCACCTACCAGTACGACGAACTGGCGCCCCAGATCTTCGCCCAGGGCAAGAACGTTTACATTCCCCGGCTCGAGGGTCACGGGTTCAAAACTCCCGACGGGGTCGCCGATGCGTCCCACATGGTCAAACCGTGGGAACGCGGCCGGTACCACCGCTTCGCGGAACAGGTGTATCAGGACGTGCGCGGCCTCGGTCCCATCCAGCTCGTGGGGCTCAGCGGCGGGGCCAACGTGGCGCTCGACATCGCCTCGCACCACCCGGACGTGAAGGGGGTGGTCGCGATGGCTCCCTACCTGGGGACCCAGGACAGGCGGGCCGACGCGGCCCATCACGTCTTCGCCAGCCTGGACAGGATGAGCTTCGGCCAGGCCAGCCGCGTCCTGCAGGCCGTCCCGCATGACTGGGGCAAGGGTCCCATCGATGGTCCCGGGCACTGGCATCACACGGCCGGTGGCATCTATGCCCTCTCGACTTACGGACGCGAGGTCGTGGAAGGCCTGAAGGGCGTCCAGGTGCCCATCCAGTTCATCACGTCGCGCGCTGACCAGGCCGCCAGCCGGAAACAGGTCTTCCGGGCGTTCGACCATGCCGGGGGGAGCCGCATGCACGGGTGGCACGACTTCGAGAACGTCACGCACGCCATGGTCAGCAAGCGCAACAATCCCGACCAGGCCTCGATCGAGACGCTCACCCGCATCACGCTCGACTTTCTCGAGTCCGGCAAGCGTGTTGGCACGAGGCCCACGCCATGAGACGACTTCTGACGGGCGTCACGGCTGGCGCGTTCCTTTTCTTGACTGCTTGTGGCGGGGCTCCGGCAACGTCGCCGCGCGGCCTGACCCTCTCGATGGGGCAGGCCCCACCCCCGCGCCCCGTTCCACAGGGGCAGCCCCCCCTTCACGGCGGTCGTGATCCGCGGGTTTCGGCCCTCCTCGAGGCCGTCGCGCGGACGCATGCCGCCACGCGAAACGTCAACTTCACCATCCAGGCCAGCGGCATCGAGGAGAAGACGGGCAAGCCTGCCCGCAACGAGGGTCACATCACCGTCGAGATGCCTGCGCGGATCGCCTGCCAGATCACCGATTCGAGCGACTCGAAGGCGATCGGGACCCGGATGGTCTGGTCGGGCGGCAAGCAGATGTCCGTGCATACGAAGTTCATGGGCTTCTGGCTCAAGGTCCAGGTGGACGTCCGGGATCCGCGTGCGGCCGACTGTCGCGGTTACTTCCTCGACGAGGTGAGCTATCCGATGGCCGTCCAGACCCTGCTCGATCCGCGGAACCAGGTGACTTGGCTCGGGATGCAGCCGGTCGACGGCCGCCCCTGCGCGATGCTCGGAGTGGTCTCTCCCCGGAGCCTGCGGGGCATCCGCCGCGAGGTCTTCGCGGTCGACACGGCCTCGGCGGTCCACGTCCAGCGCGAGATGTTCGATGCCTCGGATCGCTCGGTCCTGCGCATCCAGCTGCGCAACCTGCGCCTGAATGCGAGCCTGCCCCCCGACACCTTCACGATCCGATGAGCCGTTCCACGTCGTCCACGACGAGCACCGGCTGTCCCTGCTCGTCGCCCACGCGTCCGCTGAACAGCCATTCTCCGCTCCTCAGGCGATTCGCCAGTCGCGCATAGACGCGCGGGAAGACGACGGCCTGCATCTGTTCGAGCCCGTCCGACAGGGTCAGGAAGACCATCTTCTCGCCCTGTCGCGTGCGATGCGAGTGGCGCGCGACGATCTCGCCGACCACGCTCGCGCGCGTCCCGGGAACGAGCTCCCGGAAACTCACCGCCCCCACGACGGGCTCGCGCGATGCGTCCGTCACGACGAAGCCCAGCAACTCGCGCTCGATGGCCTGGCGCTCGGGTATCCCGTAATCGCCCAGCGGGGCCAGAACGGTCGGCCCCCTGCTCACGTCCTCGAGTGCGAACAGGCGGCCCTGGCCGACACTCGCTCCCACGGCTCGCGCGCCGGCGACGGGGAAGGCGAGCTCCCCGACGAGCGCGATGCGGCTTTGCCCCCAGCCGTCACACGCCCCCACCCGCACGAGAGTCTCGAGCTCCGGTCGCGCGAGCCGCGTGCGCGCGCGCAGGTCGGCCAGGCTGCGAAAGGGGCCGCCCGTTTCCCGGGCCGAGAGCAGCGCCTCGATCGAGGCCGTCCCCAGCCCCGCGATCGCCGAAAGGCCCACCCGGAGCGTCCGGGCGCCTTCGAGCGTCCAGGCCATGGCCGAGCGGTTCACGCATGGCAGGGCGATCGCCGCCCCGCTGCTGCGCGCATCCTCGACGTAGACGCGCATGGGGTAATAGCCCATCCCGCTCGAGAGCACCGCGGCGAGGTACTCGAGCGGCCAGCGGGCCTTCAGGTGGGCCTCGCGGACCGCCAGCGAGGCGCAGGCCGCCGCGTGCGCCTTCACGAAGCCGTAGCCTCCGAAGTGCGAGAGCAGCTCCCAGACGCGGTCGATCGTCGCCGGATCGCGACCCAGGCCGCGGGCCCCCTCGAGGAAGCTCGCGCGCAGGCGCTCGACCTCGGGCCGGATGCGCTTGGCGATGCCGCGGCGGAGGTTGTCGCACTGGCCCATCCCGAGCCCGGCGAAGACGTGCGTGACCTGCATGCACTGCTCCTGGTAGAGGATGCAGCCGTAGGTGTGGGTCAGCACCTCGTCGAGCGAGGGATCGAGCGACTCGACCGCCTCGCGTCCGTGGCGCCGAGCGATGTAGCGCGGCGTGATGCCGCCATCGAGGGGGCCGGGACGGTAGAGGCTCGTGATGGCCGTGACGTCCTCCATTTCCGAGGGCTGGAACTGCCGCAAGAGCGCCTGGACGCCCCCGGATTCCATCTGGTAGATGCCGAGCGTCCGGCCCCTTCCCAGCAGCTCGAAGGCCGCCGGGTCGTCGAGAGGCAGGCGCTCGGCAGGCGTCTCGAGGCCGTGGCGATCGCGCACGAGCTCGAGCGCATCCGACAGCACGGCCAGGTTGCGGTTGCCCAGCAGGTCCATCTTGAGCAGGCCCAGGGCCTCGACACCGTGCATCTCGAGCTGCGTGACGACGGGGCCCTTGGCCGAGCGAGCCAGGGGCAGGACCTCGACCAGGGGGCGGTCGGCGATGACGATCCCGCACGGATGCAGCCCCAGATGCTCCGGTCGTCCCTCGAAGCGCATCGCGAGGCGCACGAGCGAGCGAACGGGCTCGCGCGTGAGGTCCAGGTCGCGACACTCCGGAGAGCGGGCGATCGCCGTGGCGAGGTCTCCCCCTCCGGACCAGCCGGGCATCCGGCGCGCGACCTCACCCACGAGCCGTTCCTCGATGCCGAGGGCCGCACCGGCCAGGCGCACGGCCCCGCGGGCGCCCACGTGCTGGTGCGTGGCGATGCGGGCGACCCGGTCGGCCCCGTAGGTCCGGAAGCAGTACTCCACCAGGTCGTCGCGTCGGCGCCAGTCGAAGTCGAGGTCGATATCGGGCAGGCCCCTGCGCTCGGGGTTCAGGAAGCGCTCGAAACACAGCACGTGCTCGAGCGGACAGACATCCGAGCAGCCCAGCAGGTAGAGCACCAGGCTGCCGGCCGCACTGCCCCGTGGCAGGACGGGCACGCCCCGCGCGCGCGCCTCGCGCACGAGGTCCCAGGCGAGCAGAAAGTAGTCGACGAAGCCCATGTGGCGGATGACGGCGAGCTCGCGCTCCAGGCGCTCGCTGGCTTCCCGGGCCCGGGGAGAGCCACCGTAACGGCGTTCGAGGCCATCTTCGACGAGCTGGACGAACAGGGCCTCGGCTTCCCCGGGCGCCACCAGCGGGAACCGCGGCAACTTCCAGACCCCCGTCTCGGGCACGAAGCTGCAGGCTTCCGCGATCCGGTGCGTGGCCTCGAGCGCGTCGGGCCAGTCCCGGAAGCCCGCCCGCCATTCGGCCGGCGTCAGCAGGTGGTGGAGCCCCTCCGGGGCTTCTCCCTGGCCGTGCGCGAGCTTCCAGAGGCGCCAGGCCGCACGATCGCCCGGAGAGGCGATCGCCATGGCCGGAGCGGCCACGCAGCCCACTCCCGTCGCCCCGGCGAGTTCGGCCAGGGTCGCCCGGGGTCCCTCGAGCCCCAGCTGCACCCACAGGTGCTCCGCGCCGAAGGCCTCCCGGAAGCGCAGCAGGTGCTGGCGGGCCGCGGCATGGTCCCGGGTCTGCAGGAGCTGGCGCCACGGACCGGGGCGATCGCCCGTGAGACACGTCAGCCCCTCGCCGAGCTCAAGCAGGCGCTCGACGGGCACGCCCTCCGGATGCTCCAGCTGGCGCGCCGTCAGGAGGGCACACAGGTGGCGGTAGCCCCGGGGATCGCGCACGAGCAGCAGCACCCGTCCACCCGGAAAGGCCGGACGGTCCCGGCTCGGCCCGGAGGCGGCCAGCGTCAGCTCGGCGCCGACGATCGGGCGTATCCCCGCGCCCGTCGTGGCCTGCATGAACCCATGGAGCCCGGCGAGCTGGTCCGTGTCCGTCAGGGCGATCGCCGGCAGGCCGTGGTCGGTCGCATGTGCGACGAGAGACGGCCACGTGCAGAAGCCGTGCCGGAACGAGAAGGGACCGTGCACGTGCAGGGGAACGGGGCTTTTCATGAGGGGACCTCGGCATCCTGTATAGAACATATGTTCTAACATGCGCCCCCCTGTTCGGTCATGCTCGGGCGAGCTTCTTTCACAGGGACGAAACGCGACCAAACGAACTCTTGATGAAAACCTAACCCCGATCACGCCTGCTTCAAGAAAGCGCAGGTCCTCCGACCCGGACAATGACATGGCGCTCGCCCGTCCAGGTTTGATGGCAACGCAGTGAGACCGCAGAAAGTCGAGGGTCCGACCATGACGCACCACTCCGTGAACAGGCATGCGTCGTCGCATGCACCGACACACCGGGCGAGCCACCCTCGCACCCACCACCATCCGGCCGAGGCCGATCCCGTCACGCAGCGTCTCCAGCGCGCCCAGCACAACCGCTACGAGCATGTCCGGCATCAGTGCTTCCGGTATGCCTGGCAGCAGGTCCACGATGCGGGTGGGAAAGGGATCGGCCATGCGCCGAGCGACCGTCGCGACCGTGGCCAGCCGATCTCCCATCTCCAGACCATGATCGACAGCGGTCACCTCAAGCCGGGTGACGTCGTGTACGCCAACCGGGCGCCCGGTCGCGATCCGTCATCCCGGAACCTGCGCTACGGTCCGCACTGGTTCACGTACATGGGCAATGGCCAGTTCC
>JBIIHZ010000043.1:0-8954 GCA_044235265.1 Candidatus Sericytochromatia bacterium | reverse complement strand
ACGGCCTTGTTTCCGACCAGTACCAGCGAGACGCTGGCACCCTTCGCCTGCCACTCGCGGATGCGTCCGACGGTGGCCCGGAGGATGTTGGAGTTGTAGGCACCGGCAAGGCCCTTGTCCGAGGTGACGACGACGATCGCCACCTGCTTGACCTCGCGGCGTTCCAGCAGGGCCGATTCGATCTCGCCCTTGGGGAGCGAGGCCGTCACGGCCGCGAAGACCTCCTGGATGGCATGCGCGTAGGGACGCGCTGCCGTCACGCGGGCCTGGGCGCGGCGGACCTTGGCCGCCGCGACCATTTCCATGGCCTTGGTGATCTGCTGGGTGCTCTTGACCCCCTTGATCCGCCGTCGGATTTCCTTGGCGTTCAACGGCATGGACGGCCTCCTACTTCGCCTGGAACAGCGAGGTCTTGAAGGTCTTGATGGCCTCCTCGATCTGCTTCTTCTGCTCGTCGGAGAACTGGCCGTTCGACGAGATCACCTCGAGCGTCGTGCCGAGGTTCGACGCGGCATAGCCGAGGAACTCGTTCTTGAAGCGCAGGATGTCCTTGACTGCGACGTCGTCGAGCAGACCCGTCGTGGCGGCGTACATGAGCGCCGTCATCTGACCCACCGACAGCGGGCTGTACTGGGGCTGCTTCATGATTTCCATCAGGCGCTGACCGCGGGCCAGCTGGGCCTGGGTGGCCTTGTCGAGGTCGGAGGCGAACTGGGCGAATGCCGCGAGCTCACGGTACTGGGCCAGCTCGAGCTTGACCTTGCCCGCGACCGACTTGACGGCCTTCGTCTGGGCAGCACCGCCGACGCGCGACACCGAGATACCGACGTTGACGGCGGGACGGAAGCCCGAGTTGAACAGGTCGGTCTCGAGGAAGATCTGACCGTCGGTGATCGAGATGACGTTGGTCGGGATGTACGCCGAGACGTCACCCGCCTGGGTCTCGATGATGGGCAGCGCGGTCATCGAGCCGGCACCCATGGCGTCCGACAGCTTCGCACCACGCTCGAGCAGGCGGCTGTGGAGGTAGAACACGTCGCCGGGATAGGCTTCGCGGCCGGGCGGACGGCGGAGCAGGAGCGACATCTCACGGTAGGCCCAGGCCTGCTTCGTGAGGTCGTCGTAGATGATGAGGACGTGCTTGCCGTCGTACATGAACTCCTCGCCCATCGTGGCACCCGCGAACGGGGCGATGAACTGGAGCGGCGCGACCTCTTCGGCCGTCGCGGCGACGACGATGGTGTAACCCATCGCGCCATTGTCCTCGAGGGCCTTCACCACGCGCGCCACGGTCGAGGCCTTCTGGCCGACCGCGACGTAGATGCAGACGACGTCCTTGCCCTTCTGGTTGATGATCGTGTCGACGGCGATCGCGGTCTTGCCCGTCTGACGGTCACCGATGATGAGCTCGCGCTGACCGCGGCCGATGGGAATCATCGAGTCGACGGCCAGGATGCCCGTCTGCAGGGGCTCGTGGACCGACTTGCGCTCGATGATGCCGGGCGCCGGACCCTCGATGGGGCGGAACTTGCTCGTGCCCAGGGGACCCTTGCCATCGATGGGCGCACCGATCGCGTTGACGACGCGACCGAGGAGCTCGGGGCCCACGGGCACCGAAGCGATACGACCGGTTGCCTTGACCTCGGCGCCTTCCCGGATCTTCTTGTAGTCGCCCAGGACGACGGCGCCGACGTTGTCTTCTTCGAGGTTGAAGACCATGCCGAGCACGTCCTGGCCGAAGTCGAGCAGCTCACCCGCCATGGCCTTGCGGAGGCCATGGATGCGCGCGATGCCGTCGCCGACTTCCAGCACGGTTCCGGTGTTGGTGACCGTGGGCTCGGCCTGATAGTTCTGGATCTGCTGGCGGAGCACCGCCGTGATCTCGTCGTGACGAATACCAATCATGAATGGATCCTCTCGGATGACGCGCGTCTTCAGGCAAGGGTACGGGCGAGCGACTCGAGGCGCCCGCGGAGGCTGGCGTCCAGCACCCGGTCACCGACGGTGACCGTGAGCCCGCCGATCAGTCCGGGGTCCTCGACCACTTCGAGGTCGATCCGGCGGTCGAGCTGGGCCTCGAGCTGGGCTCGGAGGCGCTCGGCGTGGGTCGCCTCGAGCGGGAAGGCCGTCCGGACGGTGGCGCGGGTGCGGCGGTGCAGGTCATCGACCCGCTTGCGGAATTCGGACTGGACCTGCGGGAGCAGGTCGGCACGCTGCTTGTCGATCATGAGGAGCAGCGTATTCAGGACCATCGGATCGACGTGGGTCTGGAAGAGCTTCCAGACGACGAGCTTCTTGTCGCCGGTCGCCACGACGGGGCTGGCGAGGACGCCCGTGAGTTCCGCGTGCGAGGCGACGAGTTCGACGAGCTGCTGCAGGTCGCGGTCGATCGCCTCCACCCTGTCCGTTTCACGGGCCAGGGTGAACAGCGCGTCGGCGTAACGCAGGGCTACCGGGTGATGGCGCATGTGCCGTCCTCCATGGTCTGGATGAGCCGCTCCACGAGGCGGTTCTGCGTCTCGCGGTTCATGCGCTCGACGAGCTGGCGACGGGCCTGGTCGAGCGAGCGCGAGACCAGGGCGCGCTGGATGGCCTGGCGCGCCAGCGAGCGTTCCCGCTCGATGTCCTGGGCGGCCTGCTGCTTCAGGCGTTCGCAATCCGCTTCGGTGGCCTGCTTGATGCGGGCCGAGGCCTGCCGTGCGAGTTCGACGGCCTGGTCACTTATACCCTCGAGGGTCCGGGGCAGGTCGGCCAGCTCGCGCTGACAGGTTCCGAGTGCTTCCGTGGCTTCGCGTTCGGCCTTCTCGGCATCGTCGATCGCCTGCAGCGTGTCCGCGTGGTGGTCGTGAAGACGCTGGACGAGAATGGGGCCGCCGAAGCGCTTGAGCAGATAGGCGATCGCCCCGAAGTTGACGAGGGCGAACAGCGCCTGGAGGGTGGGGCTCATGCGTCGCTCCCTTCGTGGGTGGGCGCCGAGGCTCCGGCCCCTGCCAGGGCCGCTTCACCGGCGATACGACCGGCCATGAGGTTCGACAGGTCGGAAATCGTGGACTCGAGTTCGGCCAGGGCCTGGTCACGCTCCTGGCGGATGGATTCGCGAGCTTCTCCCACCTGGCGTTCGACATCCTGACGGACGCTGGACACGAGGGCCAGTCGCTCGGTCTCGGATTCCTTCAGGGCCTGCGCGATGCGGTCCTGAGACTCGCGGCGAGCTTCCTGGATCTTGGTCTCGTAGTCGGTGCGCAGGGCCTCGATCGAGGCCAGGTCCTGCCTGGCGCGGGCATGCTTGCCGTCGATGTAGGCCTTGCGTTCCTCGAGGACCCGAGCGACGGGCTTGAAGAACACGGCGTTCATGAGACCGGCGAAAACCAGGAAGAGCCCGATCTGGACCAGCAAGGTCAGGTTGAGTTCCAGCATGGAATTGGCTCCAAGAAGAGGGGTGCGGGTGGATCACGCGATCCACCCGCGTCGGGTCACTAGATGCCGAGGGCGTTGAGGGCGGGCTGGGCGATACCCGTCACGAGCAGCATCGCGACGACGAAGCACAGCAGCGCGAGAACCTCGACCAGGGCGAAGGTGATGAACATCGTGCCCTGGAGCTTGCCCTGCAGCTCGGGCTGACGGGCGATACCCTCGAGGGTCTTGGCGAACAGGTTGCCTTCGCCGATGCCGGGGCCGAGCGCGCCGAAGCCCATCGCGATGCCGGCGCCGAGGGCGGCGAGACCGCCGAGCTGGCCGAGCGCGGGAGCGACCTGGGCGAGGGTTTCAGGAGAAAGAGCCATGGTGAAGCAGATTCCTTTCGACAGAGGGAGCCTGGTGCGAGGGATGGACTAGTGATGGTCCTCGACGGCGCCCCCGATGTAGGAGGCCGAGAGGGTCGAGAAGATGAACGCCTGGATGGCGCCCACGAAGAGCTCCAGCGGGAGCAGCGCCGCAGCGCCCACGAGCGTCATCTGCAGGAGCACGACTCCCACGATGTGACCCGCGACGATGTTGGCAAAGAGACGGAGAGCGAGCGAGAGGGGGCGCGTGACGTCCTCGATGATGCGCACGGGGGCCAGCGCAGCGGGCTTGGCGAACCAGTGATGGTTCAGGAACCCACCCAGGCCGTGCTTCGAGATGCCAGCGACCCAGTACATGGCCAGCGAGGCGATCGCCAGGGCAGCCGTGGTGTTCAGGTCTGCCGTGGGGGCTTCGTACACCAGAGCGTGCGGCGTGTGGAACAGCTGCTGGAGGGTCTCGCCGACTCCGTACAGCTCCCAGGCGCGCCAGGGCAGGAGGGCAAGCCAGTTCGAGACGAGGATGAACACGAAGAGCGAGCCGATGTACCACAGGAACTTGGGTGCGTCGTGCCCCACGAAGTCCCGCAGGATGCCCTGGATGAAGCCGACGAGCTGCTCGATGAGGCTGGAGCGCTTCACGCCCGTCGAACCCGGACGCACGGACACGAACTTGCCGAGCGCGCCGAACAGGACGAGGCACAGGGCCATCACCATCACGGTGTACATGATCGTGTCGACGTGCAGGGTGTTGAAGCCCTCGCCGACGGTCCAGTGAACCCCGAGCTGGATACCCCCTTCGGCATGGTGAGCGGCCTCACCTGCACCGTGGGCGACCTCGCTGGCCGCATTCACCGCATGTGCGCCATGCTCGGCGCTGGCCATCCGGAACATCAACTGCGACAACGGAACCTCCAGAAATTAACCAGCCCTGACAGCATCATCGGTAGATGCAGCCACCAGGATCCAGTGACGACCCACGAGCAGGGATACCAGGGCCAGCCAGCCCAGGTCGCCGTACCAGCGGAAGGCGATCGAGAGTGCCAGCAGACACACGCCCTGACGGACGAGGACCTGGCCGGCATGGGGATGGGCACGCTCACCGCGTTCGAAGAGCTTGCGGACCCCTCTGCCGAGGATGACGTAGTAGAGCCAGGCCGCGCCCCATCCGAGAGCCAGGGTCACGGCGACACCGTGCACGGCCGGGATGGCCGAAGCGGCGATCAGGAACGCGAGAACCGGAAGCATCTGACGGGTCAGCGCGCGTTCCAGGGCCGGAATCGTGGTGGTAGCCATCATCGGGCGTCCTCCTGCAGGGCGCGCCAGAGGCCGGCGAGCCCCACTGCGAAACCCAGGCCAGTTCCTGCGAGCAGGCCAAGGGGGGACGTCCGCCACGTGCGGTCCGCGAACCAGCCCAGACCGGCGCCCAGCAAGACGGCCGCCAGGAAGGCGTAGGCCGCTTGCATCTGATTGACAGGGAGCTGGGGGGGCACTCGGGGATCTCCGTCACGGTCTCTTTTAAAAGAATTTTAAGTCGTATCATACCGTTTCGTGCCGAATTCAACAAGGTTTCGGGCCCCCGGTGGGCCCCGTTTCGGCCGCGCGATCGGTGGGCATGATCCGGCTCGTGGATCCGTCCAGCGTGCCGGTTCGAGGGGTGTTCAGCAGATGTCGACACGAGACCTTTTCCAGCGGGGTGGAAATTCCCCCGGGGGAGGTGGCTCGGGGAGCGGTGGGCCCGACGAGTTCAAGCGTCAGCTGACGGGCCCGCTGGGGCAGCGTGTGACGCGTCCCCTCGCCATCAGTCCCGTCGTGCTCGAGCAGGAGATGACGCGCAGTCGCGAGATGCTCCAGCTCTGTCAGGCCATCGTCCAGCGGTTCGAGGCACGCATGGCGATTCTCGGAGCCGTCCTGGATCGGGTTGCGCCACGACAGGTCCAGCCCATCACGGTCCTGAATCGTCTGGACACCACGAGCCGCCGATTCGCCGAGAAGTTGCAGGGACGCATCGAGAGGCGCGAAGAGGTGCTCCGTCGCGCCGTCATCGCTTACACCCAGTACTTCGAGGCATCCAGGGCTCTCAAGGACGTTCAGGGTCGTTTCACGTCACTGTCGTCTCTCGGTCTCCAGGAGGCCTGGGACACCCTCATGGCCCTGGAAATCCCCAAGTTACAGGGGCGTCTCTATCCTCTGACCAATCTGTGCGAGACGTTCAAGGACGAACCCTTGCTCGTCGAGTTGTTCCCCCCCATCCGTTGACTCACGGAACCTCCCGATCGGGTTCGGGCGGCTCTGGAGGCGGCATGCGGGTCGAGTCCTGGCCATCCGTTCCGTCCGGAGATGTGGGAGGGGGTGTGTCGAGGTCGATGGGCGGCATCGCGACCGGCACCAGCGGGACGGGGCGGCTGGCTGCAGGCTGACGGCGCCCCCGGTACAGGACCGAGATGATCTTCGCCACAATCTGGAAGAGTTCGGGGGGGATCGGCTGATCGACCTCGGTCTGGTCATAAAGGGCCCTGGCCGTGGGCGGGTCTTCCACGATCAGGATGAAGTTCTGCTCGGCGATTCGCCGGATCTCGAGTGCGAATGCTCCCACCCCCTTGGCGACCACCACGGGGGCCTTCTGTCCCTTCTTGGGCTTGTACTCCAGTGCCACCGCGTAGTGGGTCGGGTTGGTGATGACCACGTCCGCGTTCTCGACGGAGCCTCGGCCTGCATTCATGGCCATCTCCATCTGTTTCTGACGGATCCGACCCTTGACGTGGGGATCTCCTTCCAGCTTCTTGTACTCGTCCTTGATTTCCTGCTTGGACATTTTGAGGGACTTCTCGTACTGCCACTTCTGGATGCCGTAATCGACGACCATCAGGATGACCATGGCCGTCGTGATCTTCTGGAGGACCGTGAACATCAGGTTCCCGAGCAGCGCCATCGAGGCGTAGATCGAGCGGTCCGTGCTCACGAGGATCGTCCCGAGTCCGTCCCGGATGACGTTGTAGGCCAGCCAGCCGATCACGATGATCTTGACGATCGCCTTCAAGAGGTCGATCACCTTTTTGATGCTGAAGAGATTCTTGAAGCCGGCGACGGGATTGAGCTTCTTGAGGTTTTCCGAGGGGTTGAGGGGCTTCACCGTGATGAGCACACCGACCTGCAGCAGGTTTCCGAGCCACGTCAGCAGGAAGCCAAGTGCCGCGAACGGGACGCTGCAGGCCAGGATGACCAGGCACGCTTTCAGGAGGATGCCCATGATCCCCTTCAGGTCGAAGTGCTGGTAGGACGAGAGCGCCTCGAAGACCTCCAGCATGAAGCCGTGGAGGTTCCGGAAGGCCAGCTGCACCAGGAAGTTCGTGGATGAGGCCAGTCCGAAGAGCAGGAACGTCACGATGACGTCCGGGCTCTTCAGGACCTGTCCCGATTTCCGGGCCTCGGAGCGCTTGTGGTCTGTGGCGGGTTCGGTTTTTTCGTCCGACATGTTCCGGATCCGGGGGGAGGTGACCGCCCGCACCGATCCGCGAGCCCACGCCCCCTACTATACCCTTCCACGAGAAGGGACGTCCGCCAGCGGGCCAGGTGGCCGGTTTTGAGGCGTCCCAGGGGCAACCATGCACCAGCTGATCATCGAGTTCCTGGATCACTGTTCGGTCGAACGGGGACTGAGCGAACATACCCGGATGGCCTACCACAATGACCTCCGTCAGGCGGTGCGGTATCTCGAAGCGCACGGAGTTTCGAGCTGGCAGGAGGTCAACCGACTCTCCCTCACGGCCTTCGTCCGAGATCTTCGCGAACGGGACCTGGCGCCGTCCTCCATCGCCCGCAAGGTCGCCTCGCTCAAGAGCTTCTTCCAGTTTCTCGTCCGGGACGGGCTCCTCGAGCGGGATCCGAGTGCCGAGCTCGAGCGTCCCAAGACTGCCCGTTACCTGCCCAGGGTGCTCAACCAGGCCGAGATCACCCGGCTCGTGGAGCAGCCGGTCGACCTGCGAGATCGGGCCATCCTGGAGCTCCTGTATGCCGGTGGGTTTCGTGTCAGCGAGCTGACCCGGGTCAACGTGCTCGATCTGGATCTCGAATCAGGCACCGTCCGCTGTCTCGGCAAGGGGGGCAAGGAGCGGGTCGTTCCCATCGGCCGCGCCGCGGTCCGGGCCATCGAGGGTTACCTGGCCGACCTGCGCCCGCGCCTCCGCCCGCGTCAGGCCGAGCGCGCGCTTTTCCTGAATTACGCCGGGCGACGGCTCACGCGACAGGGCATCTGGAAGGTGGTCAAGGAGGCCGCGCGCGACGCGGGTATCCAGAAGGACATCACGCCGCACACGCTCCGGCACACCTTCGCCACGCATCTGATCGAGAACGGTGCCGATCTGCGGGCCGTCCAGGAGATGCTCGGCCACGCCGACATCTCGACCACTCAGCTGTACACGCACCTGTCCAAGCGCCGCATCAAGGATGTCTACCGGGCGGCGCATCGGCGCGCCTGAGGCGAAGGATGATGCATCAACTCTCGGAACTGGATCGTCTTCCACCCCGGGAGCCCCTGGATGCCGGGGCAGTGGCCCTGCGGCTCGACCACACCCTTCTCCGCCCCGACGCACGCGTGCTCGACATCGAGTTGCTCTGCGAGGAAGCGCTCGAATGGAACGTCCGGGCCGTGTGCGTCCAGCCCCGACATCTGCGCCGGGTCGTCAGCCGTCTCGAGAACTCGGGCGTGCGCCCGTGCACGGTCATCGGATTTCCGCACGGGGCGACCTATGCCTCCGTGAGGGTCCAGGAAGCCCTGGCTGCCCTGGCTGACGGGGCCGAGGAACTCGACATGGTGATCCCGCTGGGGGCGCTGCGAGATCGCGAGTACCGGGTCGTCGAGTCCGAGATCCGGGCCGTGGTCGAGGTGGCCCAGGGGCCCGCGCTGGTGAAGGTCATCCTCGAGACGGCCTGTCTCGATGAGGAGGAGATCCAGCTGGCCTGTCGGCTTTCGGAGGCAGCGGGAGCTGCTTTCGTGAAGACCTCGACCGGGTATGGTACCCGGGGAGCATCCGTTGCAGACGTCAAGCTGATGCGTCGGGTCGTGGGCGATCGCCTGGGAGTCAAGGCCTCCGGGGGGATCCGGGATCTTGCGACGGCCAGGCTCATGCTCGAGGCAGGGGCAAGTCGTCTGGGGACCAGCTCGACTGTCGCCAT
>JBIIHZ010000084.1:0-7344 GCA_044235265.1 Candidatus Sericytochromatia bacterium | reverse complement strand
AGGTTCGGCGCGCTCTGACATGCCCTGTCCGCGTTGCGTGAGCGTCATGCTCGAGGCTTCCTACCTCGGTCCCGTGGCCGTGCATCGATGCTCCTCCTGCGATGGGCACTGGTTTTCCCGCGGGCAACTGGTCGCATGTCTCCGTTCTCCTGCGGTGTCGTATCTCGCTGAGCGCTGGCGTGGCACCACTGCCCCGGTGGTCCAGGTCTCGGGGCCGGCGATCTGTCCGACTTGCGAGGTCGAACTGGGCCGCAAGCGACCGGCGGAACTCGGGGACGCAGCCGTCGATATCTGCGCGCGATGCGGGGGGACCTGGCTCGATGGTCGGGAAATCCGGACCGCATTCCATGCGCGTTCCCTGGGGCGGCCACCGTGGGCCCAGTGGTGGGAGGCGATCGAGCAGGTCGTCGCCTTCTGGAGGCGCTCGTGACGTTCGAGGAGCGGTGGCTGGCCATCCTCCCCGATGGTGGGGCAGCGGGACCCCGGACCCGGGCCCGCATGAGCGGTCTGCTCGACCGGATGCCTCACCTCGGTCACGTGAGTGACGACGTGGTCATGGTCGCCTTACCCGTACTGCCCGGCCTTCTCGACCTCTACGTGGCCGAGCGCGACGAGGACTCCCTCGTTCGCTCGTGCGCGACCTTCTTGCCGGAATTGCTGTCCCATCTCGGCTCGGATGTGACCGTCAATCTCCGTTCCGAGTCCACGGCCCCCTTCGTGGCGTATGGCTTTGCCCCGCTGGAACAGATCCACTACTACACGCTGGATCCGCTGGGTCCAGGTCGTCCCGATCCCCGGGTCAGGATCGCCGACGGGGAGGACCTGCAGGCCATCCTCGCGATCGATGCTGCCTCTTTTCCCCTGCCGTACCGTCGAGGTCCGGAAGAACTGAACATGCACGTCCAGGGGGCCTCGATCGTCCGGGTGATGGACATCGGCGGCCAGCTTGCCGGTTTCAGCATCCTCCAGCCCCTGGGCCCCCGGTATCACCTCGGTGCCGTCGGTGTCGCTCCGGCTCACCAGGGCCAGGGTCTCGGACGTCTCCTGCTCGAGGACGCCATCCACGCGGCGCATGAGCGCGGGGCTGCCAGCATCGGTCTCACCACCCAGACGCGCAACGTCCGGGCGCGACGCATGTACGAGCAGCGGGGATTCACCGGAGAGCCGCACCCCGAATTCTGGGCGCGTGCCGGGGTAGGCCTGGA
The DNA here is from genome assembly GCA_044235265.1 of Candidatus Sericytochromatia bacterium. Taxonomy (GTDB): domain Bacteria; phylum Cyanobacteriota; class Sericytochromatia; order S15B-MN24; family UBA4093; genus JAYKJE01. The sequence goes on along the minus strand of JBIIHZ010000084.1, from coordinate 6,139 downwards.
GGTTCACCTGTTCTAGCTTTTCGCCCGGGCAGTTTTTGAATTCGTTAAACCCTTAACACCCGGGGGTATGCAATTCTCGGTGAGCCGTTCGACGTCTCTTGTTTCAACGAGGAGTACGCATCCATGTCTTCCAAGATTCTCGTGGTGGATGACGAGCCTTCCATCCTGAAATCGATCCAGTTCTCTCTCGAAAAAGAAGGTTACCAGGTCGTCACGGCCTCCGATGGTCCCGGTGCTCTCGAGGTGGCCCGCCGTGAAAAGCCCAACCTGGTCATTCTCGACGTCATGTTGCCCGGGCTCGATGGATACGAGGTCTGCCGCCAGTTGCGAGCGGAATTTCCGATTCCCATCATCATGCTGACGGCCAAGGGCGAAGAGATCGACAAGGTCGTCGGGCTCGAGATCGGGGCGGACGAGTACGTCACCAAGCCCTTCAGCCTCCGGGAACTGCAGGCACGCATCAAGGCCTTGCTGCGGCTGGTGTCCCGGTATTCCGAGGTCAAGCAGATCCAGCCCGACCAGATCGAGATCGGCGATCTCATCATCGATCTCAACCGCCACGAGGTCACGCTTGCCGGTCGCGTCCTGAACCTGACGCTCAAGGAGTACGAGCTGCTCAAGATCCTCGCGCTCAATGCCAACAAGGTCCTCTCGCGCGAGTTTCTCATCGAACAGGTCTGGGGATACGACTTCCACGGAGAAGGTCGGACGGTGGACGTGCACATCCACTGGCTTCGCGAGAAGATCGAGAAGGATCCCAACAACCCGATGCGCATCCAGACGGTTCGCGGGGTCGGGTACCGGTTCGAGCGACGGCTCCGCAACGAGGCCTCGCCCAAGCAGGACGGGGCTCAGGAGAGCGCGGCCAAGTAAGTCGGTTCTGCGCGTCGCGGGGCGTTTCGCGTGAGGAATCCGCTCGAGCGTCTGGCCCTTCCGGGGCCACCTCCGCTCGTCATCACGCTCGGGGTGACGCTGCTGGCAGCCTTCACCCAGGCTCTGGTGGTCGGAGTGTTTCTCGCCACGCGCGTCCTGTCGCTCCGGGACTGGCCATGGTTGCTCGGCGGCTGGGCGGGTGCGGTGTCGCTCACGGCGACCCTCACCTATGCGCTCGGTGGCGTCGTCTGGCGCCCGTTTTCGTGGCTTCACCAGACCATCACGCGTCTGCTGACCGGCGAACTCGAGCCGGCCCAGGAGCCGCGGCGGGGCGAAACCCGGGACCTGCTTGCCGCTTTCGGCCTTCTGGCCCGTGAGCTCCAGGGGTATCGCACGCTCGAGATCGACCGGCTCATCCTCGAGAAGAACGAGTTGCGGGCGGCCATCGATTCCATGAGCGAGGGCCTGCTCATCCTCGATCTGGCGCTGCGGCCGGTGCTGGTCAATCCCGCCCTGCGACGCCTGGCTCGGAGCGGTCAGATGACGGATCCGGACCTCGCGGACCATCACCTGTTCGCCGATCGCTGGGTGGATCCCGATAGGGTGGCACGTCTCGATGCCGCGCTGCTGGAGCACCCCGAACGTCCCGGTGTGGCCGTGCTGGAGCTCCGGGAGCCGACCCGATTCGTCAAGCGTACCTCCAGTCCGCTGTATGACGCGGACGGGCAGCAGGTCGGCCACGTGCTCGTGTATCTCGATCTGACGGGGGAGCTCGAGGCCGATCGCCTCAAGAGCGAGTTCGTCTCGAATGCGAGTCACGAACTGCGTACTCCCGTGACGTCGATGCGCTTGCTCACCGAGACCCTGCTCGACGGGGCGCACGAGGACCTGGAGACCCGGCTCAGCTTCCTGACGGATCTCGAGCGGGAAGCGGCGCGTCTGCACGAACTCGTCAACGACCTGCTCGATCTGTCCACGCTCGAATCTCGACGGGGGGGCACGCTCGAGCTCGCGGACATCGGAGAAGTCCTGAGGGAGGCGATCGCCACGGTCCAGCCGCAGGCCACCGGTGCAGATCTCGAATTGCGCCACCATCTACCCCGAGTGCCGCTCTTGTTGCGAGTCGACCGGGTGCGTTTCGGCCAGATCTTCGTCAACCTTCTGGCGAATGCCATCAAGTTCACACCGCGCGGTGGCCGGGTCGAACTGACGGTCCAGCTCGAGACCGAGGCCGTCCTGTTCCGCGTGAGTGACACGGGGATCGGGATCCCCGCCGCGGATCTGCCACACGTCTTCGATCGGTTCTTCCGCGTCTCCCGGGACCGCGGCCGTCGTCAGGGGGGCAGCGGGCTCGGGCTCAGCATCGTCCGGCAGGCCGTCGAATGGCACGGTGGTCAGATCGACGTGCGAAGCGTCGAGGGAGGCGGCTCGACCTTCACCGTGATGCTGCCGAGGACCGAGGGGGGCGTTCCGGAACTGGCTGAAACTTAATCGAGAGTTATGCGGGCGTTTACCGCCTCGGAGAGCCGGGGCCCGATGATCCGGGTGGCTCCCCCCGCCACCGGAGGTTCCCGAGATGATCCAGTCGTCAAGCCCGTACGCCTCGCCTTACCGGACCATGACGGCCGGTGCCCCTGCCGTCACGATCCAGCCCTCGGCTCCCGTGGCCGCACCCGTGGCGTCAGCACCCGCCATCCCCTCGCCTTCCCAGCCGGCGACGGATCAGCCCCAGCAGCCGGGACTGCTGATGCGTGCCCAGAGCTTCCTGTCGAACCTCTGGGACACCGTCATCGGTCCTTTCCTGAGCGGCCTGGTCGGACTTTTCACGGGCGGCGCCTGATCGGGGGATACTGAACTTCAGCGATCGCCAGGTCGAGGCAGTCCCGAGAGGGCTGCCTCGTACTCCTCCAGGAAACGCCGGACGATCTCTCCTGCCGGCGGGATATCGTCGATCAGGGCCGCGACCTGGCCGATCTCGATCTCGCCTTCCTGCAGGTCCCCCTCGTGGATGCCCTTCCGGGCCCGTCCGGTGCCGAGCAGGGTTTCCAGCTCTTCCCGGGTAGCACCCAGGGCCTCGGCCTCGGCCACCCGCTGGCTGAAGGCATTGCGCCAGAGTCGCACCGGGATCAGCTTCTTCATCAGCAGGCGCGTTTCACCCTCACCCGCTTCCACGATGGTCTGCTTGAAGGCGTCGTGCGCAGCTGATTCCCGGGTCGCGGCGAAGCGCGTGCCGACCTGCACGCCCTCGGCACCCAGGGCGAAGGCCGCAGCCATCGCTCCCCCCGTCGCGATACCCCCTGCCGCGATCACCGGGATCTTCACGGCCTGACGGATGGCCGGTACCAGCACCAGCGTGGTCGTCTCGTCCGGCGCGTTATGACCACCGGCCTCGAAGCCTTCCGCCACGACCGCGTCACAGCCAGCCTGTTCGGCCTTGAGGGCGTGCTTCACCGAGCCGATGACCTGGACGACGGTGCAGCCCCGAGCCTTGAGCATGGGCGTGTAGCGGGCGGGGCTGCCCCCCGAGAGGAAGAAGATCCGGATCCCGGCCTCGAGGGCGATCGCGATCCACTCATCCGTGTACTTGTAGAACAGGGGCATGTTGACCCCGACCGGCCGAGCCGTCAGCGAGCGCACCTTGCTCAGCTGCTCCCGGAAGGTCTCGGGCCGCATCGAACCGGCGCCGACGAGGCCAAGGCCACCGGCCTCCGAGACGGCTGCCGCCAGGCGTGCCCCGGATACCCAGATCATGCCGGCCTGGACGATGGGAACCTCGATGCCCAGCAGGTGGGTGACACGGGTGGGGAGCGAGTGGCTCATGACCGACCTTTCGACGAATCAGCCGGCGACCCGAAGATCGCCGGCTGGCCCGAGAGGGGATTTGAAGTGGCGCGAAGAGACGACGTCCTGGACAGCGGGCTCTCGGGAGGATGGTCGGCATACCGTCCACCTGATCGAGGATCATAGGGGGTCGAGTCCGGCTGGGTGATTAAGGATAGATTAAGGTTGTGTATACAAGTGTGAAGCCGTCAGAACGAGGCATGAGCCTCCTCCGGGAGAAGGCGTGATTCCAGGGCTCGACCTTCCAGCGCGCGGGCGAGGATTTCCGGAGCATCCTCCGGCCGGATCCCGCCGTACCAGTCTCCGCGCGGATGCACGACGACGGTGGGACCGAATTCGCAGGGCTTCAGGCAGTTCGTCCGGTTCACGAGCACCCGGCCGGCCACGCCCAGTCTCGCAGCCTCTTGCTTGAGGGCATCGAACACGGCCACCGAACCGCGCTCCCCGCAGGATCCCTTCGGATTTCCGGCAGGGCGTTCATTGGTGCAGACCAGGACGTGGATCTCGGGGAGCTTTCCCCAGCGAATACGGACGGGCGAGGCCGTCGGGGTAGGCTCGGGGGGGGCGGCGGGGTCGGACACGGGGAGAGCCTTTCTGGTCAGGACGTGGATCCGGTTCGCCAGCGATCGCCTTCGGCCCGGGTCGTGACCCACTGGAGCAGGTCGACGGCCAGGGGGTGGATCTTCTCGAGTCGCAGCGGGTAGACGCTGCGACGACCCCGGACGAGCATCTCGCAGGTGTAGTCGTCGAGACGCCATCCGCGGATGGCGTCTCGGTACAGGACGATGAGCAACGAGGAGAGAAAGTCGACACCCTTCAGCGCCTCGCGCGAGGGGCGGTTGTTCGTGAGCAGGCGGTCCACGGCCAGCATGATGGCGTCGAAGTTGATCATGCGGCTGATGTTGTAGCCCGTGACCCCTTCGAGGAAGGTCGCGACATCTGCCGCTTTCTCGCCCCAGAGGACGTCCATGGTCCGTTGCTGGATCAGGCGTCCTCCCAGGCGTCCGAGCGTCTTCGAGGCATAGATCCGCATTTCCTGATCCGGGGCGATCAGGGCCTCGCAGAGGGGCTCGATCAGGTCCTGGATGTTGAGACGCTCCACCATCCCGTCCAGGGCCGACTCGACGCGCCTGCGAAGCCGCAGATCTGGATCGGAGAGGTTTTTCGCCAGCGTGAGGAAGATGCTAGCATCGGCCAGAAAGGGGAGGGTTTCCAGGACGGACTCGCGGGAAGGGAAGTTGGGCATTCCCACGAAGTCCACCAGGAAGCGCCCCGAGTCCTGGAACAGCTGGCGGCTGAACACCCAGAGGATCTCGCGGTGGATCTCTCCATCGACGGTGGCCGCGAAGGCCTCGCACAGATGCTCGTAGGCATTGACGCGGTTGATGTCGAGCATCGCCCGCAGGACGTTCCGGACGTTCTCGCCTGCCGAGGGAATCAGCCGCGCCAGGGAAGCCAGAGCCGAATCGCCGTAGGCACTCAGGACCTGGATCGCGGTCGTGAGCATGCTTTCCTCGGCCTCGAGAGTCAGCGCCGCGAGGGCGGGGACGGCCTCCGGGTCCCGGTAGTCTTTGAAGAACCGGAGGCCGACGAACTGGAGCCGGACGTCCGGTGAGCGGAGCAGTTCCTTCATGGCCTGGGCCACCTCCGGGGTGGCGATGCGGGCCAGGGAGTTGGCCGCCTTGAGGCGGACGGCCTCGTGGGGGTCCTTGAGACAGCCGATGATCATCGCGATCAGAGCCGGGTCGCCCGTGAGGGCCAGAGCCTCGACCGCGAGACCGCGGATGGTCGGCTCCGAGTCGTCGATGGCCCCCACGAGCACCTGCTTGGCGAAGGCATCGCCGCGCTCCATGAGTTCGACGACGTTCTCCCGGCGGATGAAGGCCCGTGGATCCCGCATCCTCCGCGTGAAGTACCAGGTGGTCCCCGGAACCCCGCCGCCGAAGATGTAATACAGCACCTGAAGCGCGAACAGGACCCCCAGCGTGATGAGGACGCTGTTGAAGCCGTCGATGGCGAAGCCCCACCACTGCAAGTTCACGCGCGCATTCTCCCTCTCACGGGTTGTACCACGCGGTCGGGCGCCCCGGAGCCGGTATAATCATGGCGTTCCGGACTCACCTGAGAGGCTCCCATGAAGCACGCCGATTTCCCGACCACCATGCACCTCGAACTGGCCGACGGTTCCGTCGCCCGCCTCCAGCGCAACGATGCCGATGGACTCGACCTTGTCCAGTTTCAGCCCGGCGCGGGGACGCGACGCTACAAGACCGCGCCTGCGATGCCCGTCTCCATCCTCGGCTTCGGCCCGCTCTGGACCTGGGACGCCAATCGCGCCGATCGGCGCGAATTGCCTGCCGTGACGGTCTCGCGGTACGAGCCCGAGCACGTCTACAAGCTGCTCGAGGGATACTTTTTCGTCCAG